>JAKSMH010000001.1 GCA_024400715.1 Bacteroidales bacterium
AAGTAGGAATAACGTGAAAATAAGGGTAAAGTGCTTTTTCATAATATTAAAATTTAAAGTTAATAATCAAAGGGTGATACGGCTATATGGCAATGTGTCAATGAGTTCAGTATTTGGAAGGTTATGTGTTAAGTCTTTGCAGTTGCGAGGCAGATGCCAATGTTCCTTTATGTGAAGACGAAATAAGTGGTGTTATTGTTGCACTATAATATGCATTTTTTTGAAAATTTATTTTATACAATTGAAAACCAATCCGTTATCACACTTGCTTTCCCCACGAATTGGCACGAATGGGTACGAATTATTTTGATGTAAATATTCATTCGTGTTAATTGGGAAAATTCGTGGGCAGGGGTTTCCAACAGTAGGGACGCAATGAATTGCGTCCCTACGGAGGTTCGGGAATTACGTCGCCACCTACCTAAACCCTGAACCCTATACCCTCATCACTTCTTCACCACGAATTTGCAGTCGCTGATGCCGGCCTTGGTTTCTACGTGCGCGATGTAGGTGCCGGCGGACAGGTTGCTGACGTTGAGGGTGCAGCGGGTGTCATCCACGGGTAGGATGCCTACGATGGTACCCTGCATGTCGGCTATACAGACGGACTTTATCGGGAACGTATCCTCGCTCTCGATGGTGATTTTGTCCGTTGCGGGATTAGGCCACAAACGCACATCGACCTTGACACTATGCTCCGCAATCCCTGTCGTATCCTCCGGGTACGGTACCAAAATGGACGGGTCGGAACGATAGGCGACAACAGCGTGGAAATGTTGATTGTCAGTAAAATCAAGATTAAAGTCATTCCCAAATGTTAAGTTCTGTTTGGTGATAAAATCACATAACAGCGACCCTTGCTGGTTTACGATGACATTCTGACCACCTTTTATAGGACTGTATAGGTGTGAAATAGTGTCTGCTTTTTGAAATGTTCCGTCAGTATTATAATAGCATAAAAGGTGGTAGTTGTTGTCAATCATGAAATTTCTTGTCATGTGTATCAAATGATTGTTGATTACGGCAGGTCTTATTGGGCTGCCGTAAGAAACATTTGTTTTATTCCCAGGCACCACTCCAGCTCTCTCAAAGTCTCCTGTATATTTGTTAAAACGCACAAAGTAAGTAGTTGATTTCGAAGTGTTTAATAAATTGTTCGAATTGTCAAAATAATAGGTTGCATCTGTTCCATCAAAATGGCTTGTCCACCCAACAAGGTAAATACTGTTGTTGTGAACGTAGTTATCCATCCATGATATAGAGTTAGGAAGTGAATTTTCGGGTGGATTAATTACAAATGCTTGATTCGCCCACAAAACTTTACCACTCGAATTGTATTTGATGACAAAAGGCATGAAATGTTCAAGCCCAGCATCGTCTATCGTTGCAAAATGAATGCTGTCCCAATAAACATATTTAGGATATTGGTCATTTTGTTCATTTAGATAAATGTCATACAAATAGCCAGATAAATATAAACAATCATTCTCATCTATATTCATACCACCTATAATCTGCACGATATTGGGATTAAGCGTATCAATTGGTACGCAAGGGGAAATTCCCACCGTGTGATCAATCAGCAATTTCATCCATTCTAGTTCCCAATTTGTGGTGAATTTGTATAACATAACGCTATTTATGACATTGGGTTCATAACTATTGCCTGGCAAGTAAAGGGGATATGTTTTTGACGAATCCTCGTCAATCACAAGGGTAAACGGCATAGTGTCAGTACCTGCATAATATCTGTTTACAGCAATATAAATATTGCCTGCTCTATCAACACAGACAGGTCGGGTCCCTGGATTTCCATCTGAAATCGGCTGTTGACCACCCTCTCCATTATGAAGTTCACGAGTAATCGTTTTCAAAAAATGGTTTTCCAAAACATTGCCATCCAAATCCAACAAGGAAAAGAAACTGTATGCGCCAAAGGTATATGGCGGATTGTGTTCTTCTGTCGGATAGGAAGCTGCTGTATGCTCAGTAATTAAAGTGTCGAAAAATAACAGTTGTTCGTTTAGACTCGGAGAAAAGGAATATTCCCCTGAAATGATTATTTGATTGTTGTGGATTGTCATATCATAGGGTTTACAAGTAGTGTTTTTAAGCGTTTTGACTGCTTTACTCCACAAATAATTCCCGAATGAATCAAACTTGATCAGGACAATTCCTTGGGTGTTGGCCGACACCACCATTGCATTGTTGGAAAAATGCATGCTCAAGTTTTGGTCATACAGCGTTGCATTTCCGCCAAAGCTACCGAACACATAAATATTCCCGTCATCGTCAAAAGCGGTACGCACGATGTAATTGAATGGATTATTGCCGTTCATCGGGTCGTCGTTGCCCGTCCAGTAGTTGGCCCACTTCCATTCGCCCTGGGCGGAGGCGGGAATCTGGAGGAGAAGCAGGAATAACGTGAAAATAAGGGTAAAGTGCTTTTTCATAATATTGAGGGTTAAAATGTTAAGACATAAAAGGGGTTGTTTATTATATAGACGATAAAAAATGAAAAATGTTGCCTGAGGGTGAGATTTTATTTTGGAAAAATCAAAAAATCAAATTGAATGTTGGGTATTTCAGCAAATTCTTGTAACTTTGCCAAATTATTTGTTGTATTAATTTTGAAGTTATGAATTTGAAAGTCAGACTGATAATAATGAATTTCCTCGAATTTGCCGTTTGGGGAGCGTATCTTACTTGCATGGGCCGTTACTTGGGACCTTACGGAATGGGCGGAAAAATTGGACTTTTCTACTCCATCCAGGGCATCGTTTCCATTTTTATGCCGGCATTGATTGGCATTATCGCAGATCGATGGGTTCCTGCGCAAAAAATGCTTGGAATATGCCACGCCATAGCTGGTGCGGCTTTGGTTGCAGCCGGTTATTACGGCATCGCCACAGGTACTGACGTTCAATTTTCAATATTGTTTACGCTTTATACCATAAGCGTGGCTTTCTATATGCCTACTTTGGCTCTGTCCAATTCCGTGGCTTACAATGCTTTGGACCAGAAAGGTTACGATACGGTGAAGGCATTTCCGCCCATCCGAGTATTCGGCACTGTCGGCTTTATTTGCTCTATGTGGGCGGTCGATTTGTTGGGTTTCCAAACTTCCGCCAAGCAATTCGTGTTGAGCGGCTGTATCGGTTTGGTATTGGCCATTTATTCGTTTACCTTGCCCAAATGCCCAATTTCAACAGCTTCCGAAACAAAATCATTGTCTGAGGCATTGGGTTTGAAGGCATTTTCGCTTTTTAAGCAGAAAAAGATGGCTATTTTCTTTGTCTTCTCGATGCTTTTGGGCGTTTCCTTGCAGATTACCAACGGTTTTGCCAATCCTTTTATCGCTAGTTTCGGCGCCAATCCCGAATTTGCCGATACTTTCGGCGTGCAGCATGCCAATATTTTGGTGTCCTTGTCACAGGTGTCCGAAACTTTGTGCATTTTGCTGATTCCCTTCTTCTTGCGTAAATTTGGCATTAAGAAGGTCATGCTGATTGCAATGTTCGCCTGGGTTTTGCGTTTCGGATTCTTCGGACTCGGGAATCCCGGCAGCGGCGTGTGGCTCTTCATCCTTTCAATGATTGTTTATGGCGTGGCGTTCGACTTTTTCAATATCAGCGGTTCTTTATTCGTGGATAAGGAAACCGATAAGGATACACGTTCTTCGGCTCAGGGTTTGTTTATGTTGATGACCAATGGCGTGGGAGCTACGATTGGCACACTGGTAGCACAATGGGTGGTTAATCGATATTGTGTTTGGAGTGACGGTCATTTAGTTGGAAATTGGACGACGGTTTGGGATATTTTCGCCGCCTACGCAATGGTGGTCGCTATCTTGTTTGCCGTCATCTTTAAGTATAAGCATAATCCGAAGACTTTACCGTCAAACAATTAAAATAAAATTTATGGTTGAACTTGAAGTTTCTGATATTCGAAATGCTCAAAGTCCTTCTGAGGCCTTTGCGTTGGTGTTGACAGAACGCCAAGGGGATCGAGTGCTTCCTATTGTTATCGGGATGAACGAGGCACGTGCCATTGTGTTGGAAATGAGCAAGATGAAGCCCAAACGGCCTACGTCTCACGATTTGTTTCTCCAATTGTCTGATGCGTGTAACATCGTAGCTGAAAATGTGGAAATCCATAAATTTGAAGAAGGTATTTTTTATGCCAATATTAATATGCGGCGTGAAAACGGAGAGTTGCTGGTCATAGATTCCCGTACGTCTGATGCCGTGGTTTTGGCTTTAAAGTGGCATATCCCGATTTATATTCACGAGGATATATTAGATAATTATCTCTCAGATAATATTGACGAAGTCAAAAATCTGATGGAAAATGAGGAGCCGGAAGAAGATGACATTAATTTATCGGATGAAAATTATGACAAGTATATTTCGGCTAAATTGGAAGAAATGTCAATGGAAGAATTGGAACATCTTCTTGAAGGTGCCGTTGAATGCGAGGATTTTGAAATGGCCTCAAAAATTCACGAAGAAATTGAAAAAAGAAAGGCATAATCTGACTTTGTTGTCAAAATACTGCAAGATATGTTGAATTAAAAATTAATATGTCAACTATATGTCAAGAGTAGGAAAAATAGTTATAGGTGAATATGACAAAAAAAATAGTAGTGGACAAGTGAAAAAAAAATTTGTTTTTCAACTTAATGAGGAGTCTGCAATAGTATCTCATTATTTACAGAATAGGCATACTGAATTTGATAAAACTTATTCCGAAGATGCTCTACAATTACTTTCTGATCATAATGAGATTGCTGATGTCACTTGTGGAATGGCCTGTGAATCGTCAATCCAGTATAATCTATTTAATGAAGTCTTTGCAGTTCCGTTCGCTGCGCCAGAGAATCCTAAATTCACTTTTATAGATTTATTTGCTGGTATTGGAGGCTTTAGAATTGCTATGCAAAATTTAGGAGGAAAATGTGTGTATTCTTCCGAATGGGATACCCAAGCTCAGAAGACATATTTTGCAAATTTTGGAGAAGTGCCTTTTGGTGATATAACTAAAGAAGAAACCAAATCGTTTGTTCCCAATAATTTTGATGTCTTATGTGCTGGCTTCCCTTGCCAGGCCTTTTCGTTAGCAGGTAAAAGAAGAGGATTTGAAGAAACAAGAGGCACGCTTTTTTTTGATGTTGCCGAAATTATTAAAAGAAAACAGCCAAAAGCTTTCTTTCTGGAAAATGTAAAAGGTTTGAAAATTCATGATAAGGGGAAAACTTTAGAGACAATATTAAATGTTCTTCGAAATGATTTAAACTATTATGTTCCAGAGCCAGAAATAGTTAATGCTATGTATTTTGGCGTTCCTCAACATCGAGAGAGAATCTATATCGTTGGTTTCCGAAAAGATTTGGGAATATCTGATTTTACATATCCTGAACAGAAAGAAATAACCAAACATTTTATTGATATTAGAGAAGAGAAGCCTGTCTCTGCAAAATATTATTTATCAACCCAATATATTCAAACTTTGATCAATCATAAAGCTCGACACGAAGCTAAAGGAAATGGTTTCGGTTATGAAATCATTCCAGATGATGGGGTATCAAACGCTATTGTTGTTGGAGGAATGGGTAGGGAACGAAATATTGTTATAGACAATCGGTTGACTGATTTTACGCCTGTAACAAACATTAAAGGTGAAGTAAATAGAGATGGTTGGAGACGAATGACACCAAGAGAATGGGCAAGACTGCAGGGATTTCCCGATGATTTTAAAATAACAGTTGCAGATGCTTCTGCGTACAAACAATTTGGTAATAGTGTGGCTGTCCCGGCTATACAAGCCACTGCAAGTGAGATTATTAAACGTATATTATAAAAGAATAATTATGGGTGTTTTAAAACAATTAAATATTGTAAAAGGTTCTGATACAAAAGCTGCTGAACTGTTTGAAAGTTTATTGGGCGATTTTAGGTTGATAAAATATAATTCTCCTCACGAATATGTAAATCTTTCTTTGAAATTCGTATTGTTGTTCCACGAAAATAAATAAATTAGTATGCCGTGATAAGAAATAAAGTCAAAATGCCGCTAACTATGTTGAAATAGCAACGGTTAATTTTCTAATTATCCTATTATTTCCATTATTTTTTCACAACTTCCCAAGTTTTCTTGAACAAAGGATTTGCAAATATGGCATACGGCAGCGTATGCATCTTGGTTTTGTCCATATAGCTCGCATTTTTGCAGCATTTCGCTGTAATCAGTAATGGAAAATGCTCCCTGTAAGGTCACTAATTGCACGGCTTCGTTGAATTTGCTGTAGTGTGGACCAAAAAACAGAGGAACACCAAAGACGGCAGCTTCCAGAATGTTGTGCAATCCCGTTTCAAAAGCACCGCCAACGTATGATATATAACTATATTTATATATTTTACTTAATATACCAATGGTATCAATAATTAAGACACGATAAGGGGATAGGTCTTTCTGTTCCTTTTCGGAATAACAAACCGTGGAAAAACCTTGATAGAGATTTTTGATTTGTTCAATATGCTTGGCATCGATGACGTGTGGAGCCAGTATCAATTTGTATGTTTCAGGTAATTTCTCCAATAATTGCTTGAGCAGTCTTTCGTCAGGTTCCCAACTGCTTCCCGCGATGATGAGTTTGCTGTCGTTCCCAGCAAATTGGCGCACAAAATCTAATTCGTAGTTTTGGTTGGCAATGTCGTAAACGCGATCGAAACGGGTGTCTCCGGCAATTTTAACTTGATCAATATGAATGGAATTTAACAGTTTTTTAGACTCATTATTTTGGACAAAGAAATAGGAGCAGGTGGCAAGCTGCTGTGCAAACCAGCATCCGATAGGCTTAAAAAAGTATTGTGAAGGTCTGAAAATAGCCGAAATGTAGTAGAAAGGAATATCGTTCCCCTTGAGTTGGTGCATATAGTTAAACCAAAATTCATACTTGACAAAAATGGCTTTTTCAGGGTGAGTAATCGCAACAAAGCGTTTAGCATTGCGGGGACTGTCTATGGGCAAATAGCAGACAATATCCGCCGTGGGGTCATTTTTCTTGATTTCATATCCCGAGGGAGAAAAAAAAGTGGCTAAAATTGTACATTCTGGATGTTGCGCGCGATATTGTTGCATCAAGGGCTTGCCTTGCTCAAATTCACCTAAAGAGGCGGAATGGAACCAGATAATATGTTTGCGGTAAGCGCATTCCTTTTGAAGAAAATGAAAGACATCTTGTCGCCCTTTAACCCAAAGGCGTGCCTTGTAATTAAATAATGCAGCAAGGTGAATTGCTGCATTATAAAGTTGTATCCCAATAGAATATAGAAATCTCATAATTAGTAAGTATAGAAGGTAGATACTTTCTTCTTTTCATAAAGCGGAATTAACCACGAGGCCTTGATGCCAAACAGTCCGCTGAAACGATATGGCGTTCCCTCTGTTGGTCCAACACCGAGAATATAGTTGCGGTCGGGTTTGGTCCACATTTCCCGAAATTCCAGACCCACATAAAAACTGGCGACGCGGACACGATGAATGAAAAGGTATCCGATGGATTGCGACATAGTGAAACCAGAAGAGCGGCGGTCGAAAGCCTTGCGATAATTGTCTTGCAATAACGGAACATTATCGGAAACTTGGCTGCCCAAATAGACCTTATGTTGGGCAAAACCGAAGTCTGCCCATAACCAGATTCCGGAATTTTTCCAGCGGTCTAAGGCAAAAACCTTGCCGAAACCGGCTGCAACATACCAATAACGGCCTTCAACTTCGTTTTCAACGTCGTTTTTGTTGTTTGAACCATCTGCGTTATAAATATAACCATTATGGTCTTTAAGTGGACTCAAAACGTCATTGTTTCTCATTTTTCCGCCAAAACAGTAGTTTCCTCTAATGCCGAAAGTCCAATTTGATGCGGTTTTGACAGTAAAACCAGTTCCAACACTACCATTGACTTTAAATAAATCGTGCAGTCCCCCAACGGGAAATTGGCAAGACATATTCACTTCCGTCCATACCATCGTCGTGGAAGAGTCAACATAATCTTTCCCGGGTTTGATGGATTGTCCGAGCACGCACAATGGCACGAAAGTCAGAAAAATCAATAATAGTTTAAATCTTTTCATGAGAAATTATTTTTTAATTCTCATACCGTAGAATGAACGATAAACGAAAATCAAACCCACGATGAAGAATATTGCGCCAATATATGGAGTGTAGTCAATAGCTGAGCTTGATAATTTCATACCGATGGCAATCTCCACGGCCAACATTCCAAACAAAGTAGAGAATTTGATGATGGGGTTTAAGGCCACAGATGAGGTGTCTTTGTATGGGTCACCGACGGTGTCTCCGATAACGGTGGCAGCGTGCAAGTCGGTGTTCTTTTCCTTCAAATCAACTTCCACCACCTTTTTGGAGTTATCCCAAGCGCCACCGGCGTTAGCCATATAAATAGCTTGGAACAGGCCGAAAACGGCGATTGAAACAAGGTAGGCAACGAAAAAGTTGGGGTCAAAGAAAGCGAAAGCCAAAGTGAGGCAGAAAATGACGGCAAAAATATTCCACATACCTTGTTGCGCGTATTTGGTACAAATACGAACCACGGTCTTGGAATCTTCAATGTCGGCCTCATCTTTATCAAGATTCATATTTTTCTTGATGAATTCAACGGCACGATAGGCGCCCGTGGTTACGGCCTGCATAGAAGCACCGCTGAACCAGTAAATAACGGCACCGCCGGTAATGAATCCAAGGATGACAGGAGCATCGGTCAAACTTAATTGAAGCAATCCAACGTTTTTCAGTAATAAGATGATGGCAAAAATCATAGTGGTGGCACCAACCACGGCAGTACCAATCAATACGGGTTTTGCCGTTGCCTTGAAGGTGTTACCGGCACCGTCGTTGGCTTCAAGATAGTACTTGCCCATCTCGAAATCGGGAGTGAAACCGTAGTCTTTTTCAATTTCAGAAGAAATATTTGGAATTTGTTCAATCTGAGATAATTCGAAAACAGATTGGGCATTATCGGTAACGGGACCATAGCTGTCAACGGCAATGGTAACAGGACCCATACCAAGGAAACCAAATGCCACCAAACCGAAAGCGAAAATAGAAGAATATTCCCCAAAAATTTCAAGTCCGTTGGAAGCTACGATTACACCACCCAACATTAAGCCAACCATAATTAAACCTTTCCAAAAAGCACTGAAATTACCGGCAACCATACCTGATAAAATGGTCAGGGAAGCACCGCCTTCGCGTGAAGCGGTCACCACTTCTTGTACGTGGCGGCTGTTGGAACTGGTAAATGCTTTGGTGATTTCGGGAATAATGGCCGCTGCCAAAGTACCAAAACTGATAATGGAAGCCAAACGCCACCACAAGTCGGGTCCGTATGTGTCGGCTACAGAGTTGTTGGTCAATAATAAGTTGCTGATGCAGAAAGTAACGATGATAGAGATAATGGAAGTAATCCATACCAAGGAAGTCAAAGGATTTTCAAAATTGAAATTCTTGGAATTTTTATATTTTGCGGTAGAAATAGCATGGTTGATACCGTAAGACAAAACGGAAGTGAATACCATTAAAATACGCATAGCGAAAATCCAGGCAATCAAAAGGGCTTGAGTTTCAACATTTCCGCCCAAAACCAAAATGATAAAAGAAATCAAGGCTACACCGGTAACGCCGTAGGTTTCAAAACCATCGGCGGTAGGTCCAACGCTGTCGCCTGCGTTGTCACCCGTACAGTCAGCAATAACACCGGGGTTACGTGGATCATCTTCCCCAATCTTGAAGATAACCTTCATCAAGTCGGAACCGATATCGACAATTTTGGTGAAAATACCACCGGCGATACGCAATGCACTCGCACCCAAGGATTCACCAATGGCAAAACCAATCAAGCAGGCACCGGCACTTTCGGCAGGGATGAATAACAAAATAATCAACATCATAATTAATTCGATGGTGATGAGCAATAAACCTACACTCATACCGGATTGCAATGGCAAGGAAACCACATTCCAAGGCTTACCGCGCAAAGAGGCAAAGGAAGTCCTGCAGTTGGCGTAGGTATTGATACGAATGCCGAACCAGGCCACGGCGTATGATCCGCAAATGCCAAGTATGGTCCACAGTAGAATCAATAAGACTTGCGGGACACTTTTGCCACTGAGTACGCCAAAATAGAAAATAATGATGGCACCAATGATGGCAAAGAGAATAAGGAGAAACTTGCCTTGTTGAAGCAAGTACGTTTTACAAGTCGTGTAAATAGTATTGGCCACGTTGCGCATAGAGGTGTGAACGGGGAATTTCTTGATTCTTAAAGCTTGGAACAAACCAAAAATTAATCCTAAAATTACGATGATGGAGCCCCATAGCAATAAAGCTTTTGCTGTTACATTGCCATTAAAAAAGGTAACATCGGAAAAGTTTGGCAATGTAAGATCTGCTTCGCTGGCAAAAATAAATGCGGGAAACAGCAGTAACACCAATGATGATAATACTTTTTTCATAATTTATCTATTTGATTTATAATTATTTGAATCAAAAAAACAAACTCATTTGATTTTCTCAAAAAGTGTCAAATGAGTTTGCAAAGGTAAGGTAATTTTTTCAAATAACATTGTTATTTAAAAATAACAAGTATTTTTAATATCTATATAAGTCGCTTTTAAATGGTCCGTTGACGGGAACTCCAATATAATCGGCTTGTTTTTGAGTTAGTTGGGTGAGTTTCGCCCCGATTTTTGATAGGTGAAGTCTTGCGACTTCCTCATCAAGATTTTTTGGAAGGTTATAGACACCAACCTTATAATCGTGTTGCCACAAATCCAATTGGGCCATCACCTGGTTGGTAAACGAATTGCTCATTACAAAAGAGGGATGTCCCGTGGCACAACCTAAGTTCACCAAGCGTCCTTCTGCCAAAATGAAGATGGAATGTCCGTCGGGGAAGATGTATTCGTCAACCTGCGGTTTGATGGTGCGTTTCTTGATATGGGATTGCGCTTCAAAGGCACTGACTTGGATTTCGTTGTCGAAGTGGCCGATATTGCAAACGATGGCCTGGTCCTTCATTTTGTTGAGGTGGTCAACGGTGATGATGTCGCAGTTGCCGGTACAAGTCACATAGACATTGCTTTCGGACAAGGCGTCTTCCACGGTTTTGACTTCAAAGCCTTCCATAGCGGCTTGAAGGGCGCAGATGGGATCCACTTCGGTGACAATAACGCGGGCACCATACGATTTCATTGACTGGGCACAGCCTTTGCCCACATCACCGTAACCGCATACCACCACCACCTTGCCGGCCAGCATAATGTCGGTGGCGCGCTTGATGCCGTCGGCCAAGGATTCGCGACAACCGTATTTGTTGTCAAATTTCGACTTGGTCACGGAGTCGTTGACGTTGATGGCGGGGAATAATAATTCTTTGCGTTCCATCATTTGATACAAGCGGTGGACGCCCGTGGTGGTTTCTTCCGAAACGCCTTTAATGTCCTTCACCATACGATGCCAACGATGGGGATCTTCTTTTAATAATTCCTTGATCGTGTTCAATATAACGCCTTCTTCCTGAGATGACGGTGTTTTGTCCAAAATAGAAGGATCTTCTTCTGCTTTATAGCCGGTGTGAATCAATAAGGTGGCATCACCGCCATCATCAACGATTAGTTGAGGACCTTTTCCGCCAGGGAAAGACAGGGCCTGATTGGTACACCACCAGTATTCTTCCAGGGATTCGCCTTTCCAAGCAAAAACAGGAACTCCTGTGGCTGCGATGGCGGCGGCGGCGTGGTCTTGCGTTGAAAAGATGTTGCAGCTGCACCAGCGTACTTCCGCACCCAAATGAACCAAGGTCTCAATCAGCACGGCCGTTTGGATGGTCATGTGGAGAGAACCCATAATACGTACGCCTTTAAGGGGCTTGAAATCACCGTATTTTTCACGTAATGCAATTAATCCGGGCATTTCCTTTTGGGAAACTTCAATGTCTTTGCGTCCCCAATCTGCCAATTTCATATCGGCAATTTTGTACTTCAATTCGTAATCAGTCATTGTAATTCTGTTTAAATTCATAAATAAATACGTCGGCAAAATTACAAAAATTATTGTTTTTGATTAAGCGTGAATAATATTTTCCGTTGGAGCGGATTGTAAAAATATGTACTTTTGCATTTCAAAGTAAAAATTATGCGAAAACGATTATTGATACCTCTTTCCATTTTTTTAGGATGCGTCGCTATCTTGCTGGTGTTTGCCATCTTTCAGCTATATAAAGAAGCAGAAAAGGTACAGCGAAGCATTTTCGTAAACGAGGTTTTGATTGCTGGTGAAGGCGTGATCAATAAAATTGACGCCACCTTGAAAAACGATACCATCGCATTGTCTTCTATTCATCAGTTGGATCCTGATTCCGTGCCCATTTCTACTGTGTATAAAAAATTCACGAACAGGTTTTATTTGGATTCGGCTACCCGCCGCCCAATCGGTATTATTAGCACGACTTTCGATTTTGACCAGGACAATACGATTTATGCTGTGGTAGATACCATTTATTTTGACACCAACTATTTATTTTCTATCCAGGAATTTGACAATTTGTGGGGTGCCCAAATGGGAGGCGCAAATTCCGAGGTGCCATTGCAGAAGAAATTGGTGGAAATGGACAGTAGCGAACGACTGCTGCTGAATCGAGATTTTCTCTACCGAATCATCAAGGAAGCATTGGCGGCGGAGAATATCAATGGCTTTTTTGACTTTGCATTATACAATGCCTATACTGCCGATTTTGTGGTTGCCCCTCACTTCGTCCAACAGGATAAGATTTTACAAAGTGAATATATTTTTAAACTCAAACCCAACGACAAATTCATTGCGCCGCATTATCTAGTACTGATTTTCCCTTCGGAAAGAAGTATTTTTTTCCAACGTATGAGTACGATTGTTATTCTGATCGTCTGCTTTATCATTATTATCATTGTCATTTGCGCTGCGACTTTGACGGCCTTGTATAGGCAAAAGAAAATGTCGGAGGTCAAAAATGATTTTATTAACAATATGACGCACGAATTCAAGACACCGATTTCAACCATCTCCCTGGCTTGCGAAGCTATGGGCGATAAAAGTGTGGATGATGCCGTTAAAATGTCATATATCTCGATTATCAAAGATGAAAATAATCGGCTCGAAAATATGGTGGCCAATATTTTGCTCATCGCCAAACTCAATAAAGGTCAGCTGCGAATGAATATCGACTTGGTCGATGTGCACGAATTAATCAATAATATCGCAAAAAGTATTTCTTTGCAGGTTTCAAGTAAAAAGGGAAGTATTTCCTTGAAATTGAATGCCATTATTTATCGTATTTTCGCAGATCCGATTCATATCGAAAATGTCATTGTCAATCTTATTGAAAACGCCATCAAATATTCTCCAAAACAGCCAAAGATTGAGGTTAGGACTTACAATGACAATAAAAATATCATTATTGAGGTTGAAGATAATGGAATTGGCATCGCCCCTGAGCATATAAAGAGGATTTTCAATGAATTTTATCGTGTCCCCCAAGGAAATGTGCATAATGCAAAAGGTTTTGGCTTAGGTTTGGGATATGTTAAAAAAATTGTATCTTTGCACCACGGAAATATTACAGTAAAAAGTAAAATAGATCAAGGCAGTACTTTTATCGTATCGCTGCCGTTTAAAATATAAGGTTATGGATAAGCAGATCAAGATTTTATTAGCAGAAGATGATGTTAATCTGGGGAAAGTATTGACTACCTATTTGGAAGCCAAGGGATATGCGGTAGGCCACGCCAGCAACGGCGAAATGGCTTACGATATGTTCTGTGCTGATGATTACAATATTTGCGTAGTGGATGTAATGATGCCCTTGAAAGACGGTTTTACCCTGGCTCGCGAAATTCGTAAGTTGGACAGCAAAATGCCCATCATCTTCCTTACGGCAAAAAATCAACAGGAAGATATTATCGAAGGTCTGTCCGTGGGCGATGATTATGTGACCAAACCATTTACAATGGAAGTGCTGTTGGCTCGTATCCAGGCCTTGCTGCGCCGTACCGTCCAATCTGATGATACCGAAACCCCAACGGTGGTGAATTTGGGTAGCATTACTTTTGATACAATGCGCCAAACCTTGAATATCCAAGGCGAAGAGAAAAAACTAACCACGCGCGAAACCGAGTTGCTGATAATGCTTATCAATAAAAAGAACGAAGTCCTTGAGCGCGGCTTCGCACTGAAGAAAATCTGGGGCGACGATAGCTATTACAATGCCCGCAGTATGGACGTTTATATCACCAAACTGCGTAAATATTTTGTTTCGGAACCTTCCGTGCAGATTATCAATGTCCACGGCGTGGGTTTCAAATTGGTGATGTAAATCTACTTTACAAATCCTTTTTGACAAAGCAACTGGGCAATCTGAACGGCATTGGTGGCCGCACCTTTGCGGAGATTGTCGGCGACAACCCAAATGTTTAAGGCCTTTTCTTGAGATTCGTCACGACGAATCCTTCCTACGAAAACTTCATCCTTGTCCTTGGCAAAGTAGGGCATTGGATATTCATTGTTGTCAGGGTTGTCAATGACTTTGATTCCGGGCATTTCATTCAATAAGCGATAAATGTCCGCTAATTCGTAGTCGTTTTCAAATTCAATGTTTACGGCTTCGGAATGTCCTCCCGTGACAGGAACCCTCACAACGGTGGCCGTTACGCGAATGCTGTCGTCACGAAGGATTTTGCGGGTTTCTTTGACCAATTTCATTTCTTCCGAAGTGTAGCCGTTGTCCTCAAATGTGCCCCCGTGAGGCAATAAGTTCAAATCTATTCTATAAGGATAGGCCTTCTCGCAGTCCCTGCCTTCTCTTTCACTGAAAAGTTGGTTCAGGGCCTTTACGCCCGTTCCGCTTACAGACTGATATGTTGAAATGACTAATCTATTGATTTTGAATTGTTTGTGCAATGGTGCCAACGCTAAAACCATCTGAATGGTTGAGCAGTTGGGATTGGCAATGATGTGGTCGTCGGCAGTGATGACGTCCCCATTGATTTCAGGAACGACAAGCGGAATGTGCTTCTCGTAACGCCACGCCGATGAGTTGTCCACCACATAGGTGCCTTGCGCCGCAAACTGAGGAGCATATTGCAATGAAGCTCCGCTCCCTGCCGAAAAAATAGCAAGAGCAGGTTTCTCTGCAATGGCTTGCTCTACACTCACCACGGTAATCTCCCGGCCTGCAAAAGTTAGTTTTTTCCCTACGGATTTCGACGAAGCGGCAGCAATCAGTTCATTGCTTCCAAATCCTCTTTCTTCTAATACTTTCAACATTACACTTCCGACTAATCCTGTGGCTCCGACCAATGCTATTTTCATTTTCTTTCAAAATTTATAAAAAGTTATTAACAACGATGTTTTTTATGCTGCAAAGATACTATTTTTGCAAAAAAAATAAACTAAAAAAAACTAAATCTACTATCCGATGAAAAAGATGGCTTGGCTTTTTATGTGTTTGTGCTTGAATATTACGCTTTTCGCACAAGTAAATGATGATTTTTCCGACGGCAATTTGTCCGATAATCCCCGATGGATTGGAGATACATCAGATTTTAAAATTAATACTAACAATCAATTGCAGTTAAATGCTTCCCAAACGGGAGTGTCGGCCATTGCGCTGTCGCTGGACAGTTTGGATGTTTGGAATCAGGATATGGAATGGTATTTCAAAATTAAATTGGATTTTGCGCCGTCCAACAATAATTTTGCGAGAATCTACCTTTTGTCGAACCAATCTGATTTGAAATCCGATAGTCTGACGGGATTTTATTTGCAGTTTGGTGAAAACTTGGCGCAGGATGCGATAGAATTATTCTACATCGAAAATGGTCATGCCACCTCCGTGATGCGTGGTCCCGATGCTATGATTGCCGAGAATTTCGACTTGCAAGTTAAAGTGTCCAAAACAATTGAAAACAGGTGGGGACTGTGGGTTGATAACTTGGGAATAGGTTGGTACCGATTGCAGGTGGATACGGTGTTTGACAAGTTTTTTGCCGCCAATTTTATGGGAATTTATTGTAAATATACCAGCAGTAATGCGAACAAGTTTGCCTTTGACGATATTTATGCTGGACCTACTATTATTGACAGCGTTTCTCCCCGTCTTCAAACTTGTTATGGCAATGACGATTTTCAAACCGTATCGCTTGTTTTTTCCGAAATTGTGGATGAAACTGCATTAAATTCTGTTCATTACAGTATTTCTGGAATTGATGTCAGTCCGCTAATCTGTGAATATATTTTTCCAGATTATCGACAGGTGATGCTTTTCTTTCCCTATCATTTTGTTGAAGACCAAAAATATATGTTGCAAGTGAGTGGCATTCGGGATTTGGCAGGGAATGTTATGGCAGATACCACATTGACTTTTTTTTGCCATAAAATAAAAAGAAATGATGTGATTATCAGTGAAATAATGGCAGACCCAACGCCCACGGTGTTGTTGCCTGCCGTGGAGTACGTGGAGTTGCAGAACAGGGTGGGGGGAGAAGTGCATTTGTCGGGATGGAAGTTGCAAATAGGCAAATCGGTGAAACCATTGCCGGATATGTGCTTGTCCGAAAACGGTTTTCAACTTGTCGTGGCTGAGGAAAATTGTGGCGAAATGCGCAACTTCTGCACTCACGTGTCGGGTATTCCTTCGATGAGTCTTACCGATGACGGTCAGGAATTGATTTTGTTTAATGCCTATGATGAAATTATCCACGCTGTGAAATATAATAAGGATTGGCATCGAACGGCGGTCAAAAAGGAAGGCGGCTGGTCGTTGGAAATGATGGATGCCAATAATCCCTGTGGAAAAGAGGAAAACTGGGATTCTTCCGTTGACGATTTGGGCGGAACACCCGGCCGTGCCAATTCTATTACATCCGTAAATCCTGATGTTGAATATCCTTTGATGACAACCGCCACCTTGTTGGACACCAACAAAATAAGGGTGCTTTTTTCTGAAACCGTCTCCCTTGTTGATTATCATCCCGTGTTTGCTGTCGATCGGGATTTGCAAGTTCTGTCCTTGTCAATGCTTCCACCTTTTCATAATGCCGTGGATATAGTTTTTGACAAGGCATTGCGTAAAGGGATTGTCTATCAACTTTCCGTTATTGATTCGGTGTGCGATTGCGCGGGAAATCTTTTGCAGATGGAGCATGTGCTTTTGTTTGGTGTTGATGAAATTCCTTCACGTAAAGATTTAATAATCAATGAAATATTATTTGATTCTCCAGCAAGTGAAGAGGCCGACTATGTTGAAATTTATAATAATTCATCTTTTATTATTGATTTAAAGAAAATCAAGATTGGAAACGGATTTGGAGAAATGCCAGATAAAGCCGTCCTTGCGCAAAGTGCCGGTTTCCAATTATTTCCGCAAAAAATAGTGGCTTTGTGCAAAAATAGGCGTCTGACGTATAATCATTATTATCCTTTATATGAAAATACGCTTTTACAATGTGATTCCTTGCCGTCTTTTCCCAATTCCCAAGGAGTTGTTCATTTGACCGATTTGTCTTTGAATCCGTTGGATAGATTTGCATACGACGAAAAAATGCATTATCGGATGTTGGCCAGCACGGATGGGGTTTCGTTGGAACGTATTAGCTATGAATGCGATACGCAGGATGAGCAAAATTGGAAATCGGCGGCGGCCAATGTGAATTTTGGCACACCCGGTTACGAAAATTCACAAAGGTCCTCTTTCCTCTTGGCAGAAAATAATTTTTCAGTCCACCCGGAAATTTTTTCTCCCGACAATGACGGCTTTGATGATTACACGGAAATTACGTGTGCGTTCGCAGATTTGGAAAATCGCCTCTCCGTGTACGTTTATTCGCCTCGGGGATTTTTGGTTAGAAAGTTGAAAGACAATGTTTTATGCGGTGCAGAATGCCATAGTGTATGGGACGGAACGGATGACAATGGAAATTTGGTCGCTCCGGGTTTGTATGTGGTTAAAATTACCTGTTGGAATCATCAGGGTAAGCATTGGAACAAGCAAAAAGTGGTCGGCGTAAAATAAAATGCCAAAATTCGAAAAAAAATGTCGTACAAAAGTTTTTTTTTCGTATTTTTGCACAAATATTGGCATATTGAAATCAATAAACAATAATAACAAATAAATCATAGGAGGACCTTATTTTGTTAAAGAATAGATGCCTTATAGACCCTTCGGATTTCACCCGCGAAGAATTTCGTGAAATTTTTGATTTGGCACATCAAATTGTTGAAAATCCAGAAAAATTTGGGAAGAGTTGTGAGGGTAAAATCTTGGCAACTCTTTTTTATGAACCCAGTACTCGTACACGTTTTAGCTTTGAAGCAGCAATGTTGCGTCTTGGCGGAAAAGTCATCGGTTTTTCAGAACCGAATTCAAGTTCAACGGCCAAGGGAGAAAGTATTGCCGATACCATTCGTACAATTCAGTGCTATGCCGATATCGCCGCTATGAGACATCCCAAGGAGGGTGCTCCGCGCGTGGCAAGTCACTACATCCACATGCCTTTGATCAATGCCGGTGATGGCGGACATCAACACCCGACGCAGACCTTGACCGATATTTTGACGATCGAGCGCTTGCGCGGCAATGTGGAAAATAAAACCTACGGCTTCTGCGGTGACTTGAAGTTCGGTCGTACCGTCCATTCTTTAATTAAATTCCTCAGCAATTACGAAGGGGTTAAGTTTATCCTGATTTCACCCGAGGAATTGCGCGTTCCCGAATATATCCGCGAAGAAGTAATCAAGAAAAAAGGCATTCCTTTCCAGGAAGTCCAGGAAATGGAACCCTATATGGGCCAACTCGATTTCTTGTATATGACCCGCGTACAACGTGAACGCTTCTTCAACGAAGAAGACTATATCCGCTTGAAAGACCGCTTTATTTTGGATATGGACAAGATGGCATACGCCCGCCCCGACACATATATCCTTCACCCACTTCCACGTGTGAACGAAATCAGCGTCGAAGTCGATGCCGACCCGCGCGCACAGTATTTTGCTCAGGCCAAAAACGGTATGTACGTCCGTATGGCCTTGATATTGAAGTTATTGGGAATTTATTAAAAACAGAGTTATGTTAGAAATTACGAGTATTGACAAAGGTATTGTCATCGATCATATCAAAGCGGGTTTCGGATTCCAAGTGTATAATTATTTGAACTTGGACAAGGCAGAATACAATGTCGCCTTGATTACCAATGCCCCAAGTAAAAAAATGGGCAAAAAGGATATCATCAAAATCAATAATGTTATTGACATTGATTATACTTTTTTAGGCCTTATCGACCCCCACATCACCGTCAACATCATCGATAATGGAAAGTCCGTTAAAAAAGTTCAATTGGAAGTTCCTCAAGTGGTAAGAAACATTATCAAATGCAAGAACCCACGCTGCGTTACGTCAGTTGAACACTATTTTGACCACGTTTTTCATTTGGTTGATAAAGACAAACGGTCATACCGTTGCGAATATTGCGACGATATCGTTATCCCCTATCCTACAAAATAGTAGGTTAAGGACACGTTTTAATTAACATTAAGTTGTTTATTATATCTTTATTCTGATGAGGTTTGGCGCACAAGAATTTTTTATTTTTGTACGCTAACCTTTAAGAGTAAAGTTGTGAAAATATTTCGGTTTGTTGTTACTGTCTTGTTGTGTGCCGCCATCGTGGTAGGCATTGTGTTGGCAGCAATCAATATGCCCAAACGCCCTTGCTCCGGTTACGATTTCAAAGTGCAGTATGCGGGTGAATATCCTGCCCTTTGCGACAGCGACATCTGCCAAATGATTGATCAAAACAATGTCCGTACAATCGGTGTTCCAATGAAAGACGTGGAATTGGAAAAAATTGCCGATTTGCTGAGTCAAAATCCTTACGTCGAAAGTGTGGACGAAGTTAGATTTTCAAGTACAAAACTGAAAATCCAAGTCACCTTGAAAAATATTTTGCTGCACGTGTATGCACAAGACGGTTCCCAGTATTTTGTCGATGAAAATGGGAATCTTCTTCCTTTTTCAATGAACGTGAGAGAAAATGTGATGGTGGCCAATGGAAATATTCCGGAAAAATTTGCCAAAGGAAAAAATATCGCGTCTGGAAAGGGAAACCTGACAAAAGCCTATAAAATCGCCACCTGCATCAACGATGACGAATTTTATAGAACCCAATTCCGCCAACTTTATATCGATGCCCATAACGAAGTGGTGCTGGTGCCAACGGTGGGACGACATATCGTGATGTTCGGTTCGGAAGCCAATGCGCAGGAAAAACTGTTCAATTTGCAGCAAACTTACCAAAAAGGTTTGGCATATATGGGAATGGATGCCTATTCCTCCTTGGACCTAAGATATAAAAACAGAGTAATTGCAAAAAAAAGACACTTGTAACATGAAAGCAGAAGATACTATGCCGCGGACCCCGGATTTGGTAGTTGGACTGGATATAGGTACTACCAAGATTGCCACCATCATTGGTTATAAATCAGATGGCAAAATCGATATTATCGGTCACGGGAAAGCCGAATCGACAGGAGTTCAGCACGGTTTGGTCTATAACATTAACAAGACTGTGGATGGAATCAACATATCCAAACAAAATGCTGAAAACAGAGCGGATGGGTATCAGGTGCACAATGTTTACGTGGGTGTGGCCGGCCGCCATATCAAAAGTATCGAATATAAACACGTCATCACTCGCTTGAACGGCAAGAATTTTGTCATTCGTCAGGAAGAAATCGACAAGATGCTGGCCGATCTCAATAATATTTCCGTTCCCGCTGGAGAACAAATTATCACGGTTATCCCTCAACGATTCGTGATTGACCACGACAGGGAAACGACCGAGCCGGTCGGCGAATTGGGCGAGCTGATTGAAGGTTATTATCAGCTTATCACAGGCAACGCGTCCGAAATCAATAAGATTTTAATGTGCATACGCGATGCCGGTCTTAAAGCCGAAAAAATCATATTGGAACCCGTGGCTTCCGGACTTTCCTGCTTAAGTCAGGAAGAAAAAAATCAAGGCGTGGCTTTGATCGACATAGGCGGCGGAACTACCGATTTGGCTATCTTCTACGGCGGCAGCCCCGTGTTTACCAAGGTTATCCCTATCGGTGGCAGCATCATCACCAAAGATATTGCCAATGTTTGTAGGATTACCGAAGAGTTGGCAGAAAAACTCAAGGTTAATTTCGGTACCTGTATCGTGGAAAAAAGCAACGCCAATCATTATATGGCTCTCCCGCAATTCCACGCTGTCCCACCACGTCAAATCAACGAAACCTTCTTGGCCAAGATTATCAATATGCGCGTCCAAAACGATATCCTTGATCAAGTGAAAAAGGAAATCGAAGATTCTGGTTATGCGGATAAGTTGAATGCGGGCGTGGTACTTACCGGCGGCGGCGCGACACTTAAGCATATCAAGGAACTGTGCCAATATACCTTGCAAAAACCCGTCCGTATCGGTGTGCCGGAATTCGGCTTCGTCCACAATATTTCAAGCGAATTGAAACACCCTATGTATGCTACAGCCCTGGGCTTGTTGAAGTATGGTATTGAAGAGCAAGATAGAAACGTGGAAGATGAGGAAGTTGAAATAGAAGAACAAGAAGAGCAGGTGAGCAAACCGGAACCCAAGGCACCAAAACCAAATAAGAAAAAAGAAAGAAAGAATCCTTTTTCTTCCAATGGCGGAAAATATGATTTCTTTTCCAACAAAATCAATGAATTCTTAGGAGGACTGGTTGACAAAACCTCTTAACAATTGCTTCACCTTGAAGGATTTCCTTTTCACCCTATTTTAAGACAAAAAAATAAAATAAATATGAGAGACAGAATTGATTTTACTCCAGATTACGGAACAAAACAGAATAATTCCATTATCAAGGTAATTGGTGTCGGCGGTGGTGGTGGTAATGCCGTTAAGCACATGTATAGCGACGGTATCGTCGGCGTTGACTTCCTCATTTGCAATACCGATGAACAAGCCCTGAGAAACAACGTGGTTCCTTCCAAATTGGTGTTGGGAGATACTGGTTTGGGTGCTGGTGCCAATCCCGAAATTGGTCGTGAATTGGCGGAACATAGCATCGAGAGAATCAAAGAATTTATCGGTGACGAAACCCAGATGCTGTTCATCACGGCTGGTATGGGCAAGGGAACAGGTACGGGTGCGGCTCCGGTTGTGGCCAAGGTGGCCCACGATATGGGCATCCTTACCATTGGCGTGGTGACTTTCCCTTTCAAGTTTGAAGGTAAAAAACGTGAACAGTACGCCGAAGCGGGTATCGCCGAAATGGAAAAATATGTGGATTCTTTGATTGTCGTCAAAAATCAAAAAATAATGAAATATTACGGCGACGAAGGCGTGGACGAAGGTTTTGGACACGCTGACGACGTTTTGAAAAATGCCGTCAAATGTATTGCCGAATTGATTACCGTAAATGCGGACCAAAATATCGATTTCAATGATATTAAGGCGATTATGCAGAAGAGCGGTCACGCTATGCTCGGCTTGGCTGAGGCAGAAGGTCCAAATCGTATCGATCAAGTGGTAACCGATGCGTTGAATTGCCCATTGTTGAGCGAAGATGTCATCACAAAAGCTCAAAACTTCTTGTTCTTCATCAGCTATGGTCCAGATGATAATCTGAAAATTTCAGAATTGGAAGCCCTTACCGAACAATTCGATAAATTGAAAACCAGTGAGTCCGACGTTATTTGGGGTCGCGCCAAGGATGATTCCCTGGGTGCCAAGGTGCGTTTGTCCGTAATCATTACCAATTATGAACACGAAAACCAAGAAGTGAAAAAGGAAGTCACTATGGTTGAACCAGCACAATCCGAACCCAACGATGCCCATAAAGACGATGATTTTGCTACGTTTTTTAATCCGGCTCAATCAGCTCAAGCAAACGCTGCCAATGAAGTGAACGATATTTTCGCCAGTGCCAATATGGTACAACAACCTGTCTTAAATGTCGCCCAGTCAATGCCTCAGGTATCCGGTTTTGCGGAACAATTTCCTCAAGCGGCTACCAATCTCGAACCCGTGATGGTGGCGGAAAATTCCTCTATGGATATGATGCAACAATATGGTCCACAGCAAATTGGCCATAATTCATCTCGTTACGAAGACAATGACTTTTTCAATGAATTAGTCAATACGCCGGCAATTTTGCGAGGCAAAAGACAAGAAGATTTGGAAGCACAGCAGAATCGCCATAATTTCGAATTAGACAACGATATGTCAGATTTCTTCAAGGATATTCCAGATTAAGAATAACTTTTCCCATTTTATAGATTTGGTTACCCCGACTATACTTTATGCGATAGTTGGGGTTTGTTTTTTCTTTTTTGTGGTGTTGGATGAAACATAAAAAGATAAATTATCGTTAAACAAGCACGCGAAACAAGTGAAAGTATCACTGTTTTGTATTAATAATTGATAAAAAAACCGCGCTTGTGCCAAAACTTAACGCAAACATAACAAAATGTGTTAATTTTGATATAAAATACTCACTTATAGCACTTTGTTTCAATAAATGGAATTTGTAAAGATTATTATTTTTATATTTGCAGCAAAGAATTTCATAAAACTTAAACCCTTTGCCATGTATAATCTGACAAGTGCTGTTTGTATTGCATCCCCTGATGCCGAAAGTCAATTGCTTGCCTATTTAAAAAATGTCTCCAGCATTGAAGTATCGTTAATCATTAAAAACAATATGGAATTGGTAGAGAAAATGCCGCAAAAGAACATTGATATTTTGTTTGTAAGCGAGGATTATTGGAAGTCAATGTCCAGTGTCAATCTTCCTCCTTTTGTCGTTCTTGTGGCAAAATCGGAACCGGTGGGGCAGCGAAAATTCTATTTTGACGTGTTAACCTTACCTATTGCCGAACAGAATTTCTGTGACGTCTTGGGAAAGATAATCAAAATTGCGAATGCCTATCAGCCGCGAACACCCATATCGCCCCTCGCGATGGAAGTAAAACCCGAATATCATAGTAATGAACACGAGGATAATGATCAATATATGTTCATTAAAATAGGGAAAATTTCGCATAAATTGGTTTTTGACAATATTCTATACATTAAAAACGTGGGGAATAGTTTGCAGATTTCAATGGAAAGTGGTCAGACATATTTTTATCGTTCGACCTTGAAAAAATTTTATGAAAGACTACCTGATAATAGATTTGTGCGGGTTAATAAGTCGATTGTGGCCAATTTCACCAAGATTAACCGACTACACAACCAGATTATTTGGCTGCAAAACGAAAAATTCAGCGTTTCAAGGATTTATATCGTCCGTTTGCGTGAATTGCTTCGCTTGAAAAAGGCGTAAAAATAGGGAATCATCCCTTTTAAGTCTTGTAAAGAGATTCCGCTTTCGCTTCGCTTCGGCGGAATGGCGATGAATTATGGGTCAAGAAGTAGCTGCCACGGTAAGTAAAAATAGATAGCAACGTTGTGGTGTCGCCGCATACATCGTGCCGCACAAAAAGTTTTGTTCGTTCCCCATTCCCTGCCTTACGGCGGCATCCCACACGTACATTAACCTCTTATGTTGCGCCGCCGCCTTTATGTGGGTATGATCCGTCGCCATTCCGATGTTTTCGACATACGGAGGAAACACCGGAATCCCAACAAGATTAAACGGGATAATTCCGTTTTTTTCGGAATAAATAACCTATTCGTGGCCTACCCAATTCAACAAAAAAACGCAGCTTTCGGGCTGCGTTTTTTATTTGACAAAGAAACTTCGGCTTATGCGTAAAGTTCTTCAAAGATTTTTCTTAATTCTGGGCTTTCGCGGAGTTCCTGTAAAGTGAATTCTGCGTGGCCTTTGGTGTAACCATTACCCATAATCATATTTACGTCAGCACCGATACCTTCTGCACCGAGAGAGGCCTTGGTGAAGCTGGTGGCCATAGAGAAGAAATAAACGATACCGTCGTCTTTCGTACAGAGGATGGCAGTCATTTCTTGGTCTGGAACGTTAACGCAGTTGATGGTAACGTCGGCCATGTGACCATTGGTCAGTCTTTCAACGAGTTCGTAAACCTGAACGGGAGTCATGCCGGCTGCGCTTTCAACGATGTCGCAGAAACCGAGTTCCTTGATACGTTGGGTTGATTTTGGACTATTGGCAATACCGATAACCTTACCCGTTACGCCAACACGCTTTTTGGCTTCGTAGCAGCAGAGCATACCGCTCTTACCACCGGCACCGAGGATGACAACGGTTTGGCCGTATTGGCACAATTTGGCAGTCTGCGCGGGAGCACCGGCAACGTCCAATGCTGAAAGAGCCAATTTTTCGGGCATATCGGTAGGAATCTTGGCATAAATACCGCTTTCGAACAAAATAGCCTTACCCTTGATGTCAACTTGGTCAATTTCGGGACGGATTTCAAGGATTTCGTCAATGCGAAGAGGAGTCAGTGACAAAGAAACGAGGGTAGCAATACGGTCGCCTTCTTTCAAATCGATTTTGCCCTTCAAAGCGTCACCGAGTTTTTCAACCTCGCCGAGAAGCATACCGGCAGAGGGGCATGGCGTCATCTGCATACCGGGCCACCTGCGGGTGGCTCTCTTCCTTCGGCTGGACACCGACTTCCGCTTCCGCCTGGGTGAACTCACGCAGGCCTCTCACTCCCTGCCGAGGGGGGCTTTCGTT
>JAKSMH010000010.1 GCA_024400715.1 Bacteroidales bacterium
ACTGCTGAAGAATACCATCAGGACTATTTGGACAAAAACCCCAATGGCTATTGCCATTTGAGTAGTGGTATTTTTGAATGGATAAAACAGCGGCAATAGGGAAAGTCACTATAACGTGACAAATCGCTGTTGTTACACTTTTATTTGTAATTTTGCATTCTAATTTTCAATTAATGATTTATCCTGCGACATTTGAAGAAAAAATCGGCTTCGACCATATTCGGCAATACATTAAATCTCATTGTATCAGCGATATGGGAAAAGAAATGGTGGACGAGCTTTCCTATTCATCCTCTTTTGACGAAATTGAACGATGGCTTCAAGAAACCAATGAATTCAAGCAGGTTTTATCATTTGAAGACCCGTTTCCCGCACAAGACTATTACGATCTTCGTGAAGTTTTGTCACGCATCCGGATTGAAGGCACCTTTATTGAGTTGGATGAATTGGCCGCATTACGGGCCTTCATCAACGCGATCATTCAGATTTTTGTCTATTTCAAAATCAGAAAAGAAGATAATAAATTCCCCAGACTTTGGGCCATCTGCCAAGACATTCTGCCAGAAAAGGGCATCGTGGAGGCCATCAACAAAATTCTTGACCCCAAAGGGCAGTTAAGAGACAATGCTTCCGACGAACTTCGCCGCATCAAAAGCGAAATCAATCGCATTTCAGGGGAAGCGGACCGGCGTATTCGCAAACTGCTCAATGCCGCAAAACAGGACGGCATTGCCAAGGAAGATGCGGAAATGACTGTTCGGAACGGCCGCCTCTGCATCCCGGTTTCGGCCCAATTCAAACGCCGCCTCAAGGGCTTTGTCCACGATGAATCGGCCACGGGGCAAACGGTGTTTATTGAACCCGCGGAAGTTTTTGACGCCAACAATGAAATTAAAGACTTGCTCAACGCCCAACACAGGGAAATCATCCGAATCCTGACGGAAATCACCAATGCTATCAGGCCTTCTATCGATAATCTTTTATGGGGACATCAATTTCTTGGCCACATCGATTTTATTCGCGCCAAAGCGTTGTTCGCCATTGACATTGATGCCAACTTACCGCACATTTTCGACCATTGCACCATCAACTGGCACAACGCCATTCATCCACTTTTATTTTTGAATTTCAAAGGAAGCGGAAAGAAAGTACAGGCATTGGACATCAAATTATCGGCAGATGAACGTATTTTGATTATTTCCGGTCCCAACGCAGGCGGCAAATCCGTGTGTTTGAAAAGCATTGGTTTACTGCAATATATGTTACAATGCGGTTTATTGGTTTCTATGGCCGACACCTCCGATATGGGTATTTTCCAGGATTTTTTCATCGATATGGGAGATGAACAATCCATTGAAAACGACCTGAGCACCTACAGTTCGCACCTGACCAATGCCAAGGTGATGGTGGAAAATCTAGACGAAAAATCGCTGTTTTTAATTGACGAATTTGGTTCCGGCACCGACCCGCTTCCTGGTGGAGCGATGGCCGAATCCCTATTGGAAGCCATGTACGACAAAGGTGCTTTCGGCGTCATCACTACCCATTACGGCAATCTGAAACTATTCCCGGACAACCACCCCCAAGCGATAAACGGCGCGATGATGTTTGATATGACGGCGATGAAGCCCTTGTTCAAATTAAAAATGGGAAAGCCTGGCAGTTCTTTCACCTACGAAATTGCCAAAGCCATCGGTCTCCCACAAGAAATCATCAGCCAAGCAGTCAACAAAACAGGCACGGCACAAATCGATTACGAAAAAAAGTTGGAGCAAATCGACAACGAGAAAATGGAAATCGACAAAATGCTGCGACTGGTCAATTCCGCAGATGACCAACTGGCCCAGATGATTACCGAATACGGTGAAAAATTTTCAGAATTGGAAAAACACCGCAAAGACATCATTCAAAAAGCCAAGAATCAGGCCAACAGCATTATTGAAAGTGCCAACAAGGTTATCGAAAAAACCATTCGGGAAATCAAAGAACACAAAGCCGATTCCAATAAGACCAAGCAGGCCCGCCAAAATATTTCTAAACTAAAAGAAGAATTTTCAAAGGAAATAGAATCCATTGAAAACGAACCGGTAGTTAAACCGATAGTTCCGATTCATAAACCCAAACCCCAGGTCAAGAAACAGGAAATCGTCGAAGGCAACACTTTGCACGTGGGAGATTCCGTTTTTATGGCCGATACGCAAATCGTAGGCGAAGTTACCCAACTCAATGGCGACGACATTACCATTTCCTTCAATTCCGTATCTTTTAGGACGACTAAGAGTAAAGTTACCAAAATCAGCAAACGCGAAGCCCGTACGGTTCAACGCAACGGCATCAAGTTGGACGGTGGTTCCTTGGCCGACGCAATGAACAAGAAAGTTGCCCAATTCGACAGCACGATGGATATGCGCGGGATGCGTGCCGACGAAGCCATTCAAGCCCTCGAGCCCTATTTGGACGAAGCCGTATTATTGAGTATTCATCAAGTTAAGTTATTACACGGCAAAGGAAACGGCATTTTACGACACGTCATCCGTCAATATTTGGCTAAGCGAAAAGAAGTAAAATCATTTAACGACGAAGCACTGGAACTTGGAGGCAGCGGCATCACCGTCGTAACTTTATAATTAAAATCATTTATAATGAATCGAAATATCTTATTATTCCTTTTGTTGTGCGGGGTTCTCATATTGGGTGCCTGCAACAAAAAAAACACGAACATTGCCCCAAAACCGAAAGGCTATTTCCGAATCGACTTGCCCGAACAAAGCTACAAAACCTTAGACACCACATTGCCTTTCACTATGGCCATTTCACAATATGCGGAAGCCATCATTACCCCAAAGGATTCTGGAAAAATTTGGATTGACCTGAATTATCCGCAATTCGCCGCCGAACTCAAAATGACCTATTTCCCGATTCATCAAAATCTTCGAGACAGGATGATTCAAGAACGGGAAATGGTGGAATTTCATTATGTCAAAGCCGATGACGTGGAATATTCCATTATCAGCGACCCCGACAGCAAGATGTTCGGCCAAATTTACGACATCAAAGGCGCCGACGTAGCCACACCGTTCCAGTTTTGGGTTAGCGATAGCACACATCATTTTTTGAGAGGATCGTTGTATTTCAACTATCCACCCAACAACGATTCCATCCAACCAGTGATTGACTTTCTACATAACGACCTGTTGGAGTTGGTCAATACCTTGGAATGGAAATAAAACTACATCAAATCTCGTAACGCCGATGTAATTCGGCAAGCCGTACGACCATCGCCATACAATGATTTTGGAAAATTTGTAGTTAAAGAAGACATTTGTCGCACACAACGCAAGATATGTTCCGTCTCGGTTCCTGCCAGCAAATTTACCCCATTCTCCACCAATTCAACCCATTCGGTCTCATTACGCAAAGTCACGCACTTCTTTTCAAAGAAATAGGCCTCTTTTTGCAAACCGCCACTGTCTGTCAGTACCAATGAACAATGTCGCAGCAAATACAACATCTCAAAATAGCCGACCGGGTCAATAAAAGTGATGTGGGAAGTATGAAACGGATAGGACAGCTCCGATAATTTTGCCTTTGTGCGAGGATGAAGCGGGATAATAACCTGTTGATGAATCGCTATTTGTTCCAAAGTATCAAAAATAGACTGTAAAATTTGCTGATTGTCAACACTTTCGGCACGATGAATAGTTGCCAGAACAAAATCCGAAGTCAGATCAACCTGCGGTTTTCTTGCCGAAGGGGCATAAAACAACGCCGCATCGTACATCACATCACCGCAAAGGATTATTTTCTGCTTTGACGTATCAAGATGTTCCTTTTTCAAATTATCCACAGCGGTGGACGTAGGACAAAATAACACGTCGCTCAGCCAATCTGTATGGATTCGATTGTATTCTTCCGGCATTGAATGGTTGAAGGAACGCAAACCGGCTTCCACGTGAGCCAACTTGGTGCCCAGTTTTTTCGCCGTCTTGGCCCCTGCCAAAGTGGAATTGGTATCACCGAAAACGACCACCCAATCGGGTGATTCAGCACGCAACACGGGTTCTAATCGCTCCATCATCAAGGCAACCATATCCTGATTGGCCATCGTATGAATACCCAGATTATACTTGGGTTGAGGTATGGACATCTCTCGGAAAAACAATTCAGACATATTGTCGTCAAAATGCTGCCCCGTATGGACCAAAATCTCATCCACATCTGCATAATCTTTCCACTGACGGCTTACCACGGCGGCCTTCACAAACTGCGGACGAGCACCCACGATAGAAACCACTTTCATCATCAATTATTTTTTATTTGTGAAGATAACCACGACAAGTCGTCCTTATAAGTAATTTTCTTATTGATCGATTCACCGCTGACAATGGCAATGGATTCTTCCGGCAAATAACGAAGCACCACGCCGCTATCGTCTGTAGGATTAAACTGGTCGTCTCTCAATCCGATTTCAAAAGCCCGCTGTATCGTTTTCTGACGAAAAGCCTGGGGCGTTTGCGCATAATACATTTGCGAACGGGGAGGAATTTCCGTCACTCGGCGATTATCCTGAGAATATAAAACCGTATCGGTGGCAGGAATCGCCACGACCGCCGCATTATGCGTTTTCATCATCGCCAAGACATCATTGATAATTTGACGAGAAACCAAAGGCCGCGCCGCATCGTGAATCAACAAGACCGCTTCCGGTCGGCAGGCATAATGACGAATAGCCGCCAAGGAAGACTGATAGCGTTCAGCACCGCCCAAAAGCACGGTTTTCAGTTTGGAGTATGCAGGATTGGCTTTAATACCATTAACAATATCCATAAAATCGGCGGAAGTCACCACGGCAATTTCATCAATATCAAGATGCTGTTGAAACTGCTCAATAGAGTATTCGATTACCATTTTAGGACCAACGGTAACAAACTGCTTGGGGATATCTCCTCCAAGTCGTTTTCCGCTACCGGCTGCCAAAATCACTGCGATATTCATTAAAAATGGTTTTTGTCAGATATCAAACAAAAAACGAGAGCCCAAAACCCTCGTTAATCCCCTCGTGCGGATGGGGGGACTCGAACCCCCACGGCTTACACCACTAGATCCTAAGTCTAGCGCGGCTACCAATTACGCCACATCCGCTTTCAATTTTTGAGATTGCAAAAATACAATTTTTTTCGCAATGCTGAACAAAGTTTTAAAATATTAAAAACAACATTTTCAAATGCTTTTTTTTAATAAAAATAACATTTGTATTTGTTTTTTTGTATTTTTGCAGAAAAATACCACTATGGAACATTCTGAAGTCAAACAATTGTATGACAATTCTTTAAGGAATATTAATGCGGTTTCCACAGATTATTTGCGCTATCTATATAAACAAATTAACTGGAAAAATCGACTTATCGGAATTATGGGAGCGAGAGGTGTAGGTAAAACCACCTTGGTGTTGCAACATATCAAACTTGACATCCCTGAACTTTCCAAAGTCCTTTACGTCTCTATGGATGATTTATGGTTTTCTAATCATTCCGTTTTTGAGTTGGTCGAACATCACTATACGCACGGTGGAACATATATTTTCTTTGATGAAATCCACCAATGTAATCAATGGCAAACCATACTTAAAAACTTATACGATAGGTATCCTGACCTTCACATTGTTTATACTGGGTCTTCGATGTTGGAAATTGACATCCACGGGGCTGATTTATCAAGAAGGCAACGGCTATACACCTTAGCGGGAATGTCTTTTCGGGAGTTCCTGTCTTTCGGAAACTATCTGGATTTGGCATCTTTTCCTTTGGAAGAAATATTGAAATTCCACCTTCCTATTGCTATGGAAGTAACCTCGCAGATTAAAATCATTCCTTTGTTTGAACAATATCTGAGATATGGTTACTATCCTTATTTTGCAGAAGAAGGTGATGGATTTTACAGCCGATTGCAAAGCGCTATCAGACAAGTATTGGAAAATGACCTCCCCAAAATAGAAGATGTGTCGTTTGCAACCATCCAAAAAATAAAAAAAATGTTGATGATATTGGCTGAACGGGTTCCACAAACACCCAAGATGACGGAGTTATATAACCAGCTTGAAACAGGTAGAGACCAGGGACAAAAAATGTTGTATCTGCTTGAAAGGGCGGGGCTCATTTCATTATTGAGCAACAAAGCAAAATCATTGAAACACCTTCCCAAACCTGATAAAATATATCTTGACAATCCCAATCTGATGTATGGTCTCAGCCAACACATCGACAAAGGAACTATCAGGGAGGTCTTTTTTAACAATCAGCTTCAAAATGCCCATCAATTGCTTCTACCTTCCAAAGGAGATTTTATGGTAGATGACAAATATCTATTTGAGATTGGGGGAAAGAGCAAAGACTACAACCAAATAGCAGGTATCGAGAACAGTTATTTGGCTGTTGACGATACCGAATATGGCTTGGTTAACCGCATTCCATTATGGATGTTTGGACTGTTGTATTAGTGTCGTAAAGATTCTGACTTTGACAAATGCCAACCCGGTAGCACTAACATGGTGCCGCCGCAAAACAAATAATGGGTAATAGTGAATAGGTAACAACTAACCAGTACTTGCTACTGCACCGTACTTCCAGCTTTCAATTCTTGGGCAGGCTGCACCAACGACAACTCGCCATTGGCATTCTCCGCCATCAGGACCATTCCGTGGGAAGCAACCCCCTTAATTTCTTTGGGAGCAAGGTTAATAAGCATCAATACTTGCTTTCCAACCAAATTTTCAGGTTCATAATATTCCGCAATTCCCGAAACAATTTCTCGCTCATCGACGCCGGTATTGACTTTCAACTTCAACAATTTCTTGGTCTTTGCCACCTTTTCCGCTGCCAACACCGTACAAATTCTCAAATCCATCTTCTGGAAATCATCATAGCTAATGTCTGGCTTAGCTTCCTTGGCAGGCGCATTATTCATCATATTGGCTTTCTTGGCATCCTCCAACTTTTTCACTTGGGCAGCAACGGCCTCATCTTCAATCTTAACAAACAAATATTCGGCAGGATTGATTTTGTCACCGGCCTTTAACAAATCGCAAGCACCGCCTTTATTCCACTCGTGAACATCAATATTCAGCATTTGCTGCAATTTTTTGGCCGTGAAAGGAAGGAAGGGTTCGCACAAAACCGACAAGTTGGCACAAATCTGCAACGACAAATGCATTACAGTCTTTACGCTTTCGGGATCTTCCTTCTGCTTTTTCCAGGGTTCCATATCTGTCAAATACTTATTACCTAAGCGCGCCAAATTCATCAATTCGGCCTGCGCTTCACGGAAACGATATTTTTCGATGGAATGGCCAATCAATGACGGAAATTCCTTCATTTTTTCAATGACTTCTTTTTCATAATCTGACAATTCTCCCAATTCCGGAATCACGCCGCCATAATACTTATGCGTCAAAACAACGGTTCTGTTGACCAGATTTCCGAAAATAGCCAATAATTCATTATTGTTCTTGGCCTGAAAATCGACCCAAGTAAAGTCGGCATCTTTCGTTTCAGGAGCAATGGAAGTCAGGGTATAACGCAACACATCCTGTTTTCCGGGAAAATCCTCGAGATACTCGTGGAGCCATACAGCCCAGTTTTTAGATGTCGAAATTTTATCTCCTTCAAGATTCAAAAATTCATTCGCTGGAACATTGTCTGGAAGAATATAACTTCCATCCGCCTTCAACATACAGGGGCAAATAATGCAATGGAAAACGATATTGTCCTTGCCAATAAAATGCACCAATTGCGTATCCTTGTCCTTCCACCACTTTTCCCAATCGTCGTTGTGGGCGGTGGCCCATTCCTTCGTAAAGGAAATATAGCCGATGGGCGCATCAAACCAGACGTAAAGCACCTTCCCTTCGGCTTCGGTCAACGGCACTTTCACTCCCCAGTCCAAGTCGCGGGTGACGGCACGCGGCTGCAAACCAGCTTCAATCCAAGATTTGCACTGACCATAAACATTGCTTCGCCAATCTTCCTTATGTCCTTGGAGAATCCACTCTTTCAGCCAAGGTTCATAATCGTTCAAAGGCAAATACCAGTGTTTGGTTTCCTTCATAACAGGAGCTTTTCCACTCAATACCGACTTGGGGTCAATCAAGTCCGTAGCATTCAAACTGGTACCACAGGCCTCGCATTGGTCACCGTATGCCTTTTCGTTGCCGCAATGGGGACAAGTTCCCGTAATATATCTGTCAGCCAAAAACTGCTGGGCTTCTTCGTCATAATACTGCCTACTTGTCTGCTCTATCAGTTTCCCTTCATTGTATAACTTGGTGAAATATTCTGAAGCGGTTTTGTGATGTTCAGCTCCAGAAGTTCTGGAATAAATATCAAAAGAAATACCCAATTCTTCAAAAGACTTCTTGATAATATTATGATAACGATCCACGATGGCCTGAGGAGTAGTATTTTCCTTCTTCGCTTTCAAGGTAATGGGCACGCCGTGTTCGTCAGAACCGCCAATAAACAACACTTCCTGGCCATTTGAACGCAAATAGCGAGCATAAATATCCGCAGGAACATAAACCCCTGCCAAATGTCCAATATGGACAGGTCCGTTAGTATAGGGAAGTGCGGAAGTAATCGTGTATCTTTTCTTATTTGAATCCATTTCTATTTGTTTTAAGATTTAAAATGCAAAATTACATATTTTTTTTAATCAACTGGCCACAAGCCGCATCAATATCCTTGCCTCGGCTATGGCGAAGGTTGACCACCATATTTCGTGATTCCAGAAACTGAATAAAACGGCGGACGTTTTCCGGCTCACTCTTTTGGAAAGGAGAATCCGTGGCATTGAACTCTATCAGATTGATTTTCACGGGGAAAGCCCTACAATAAGCTGCTAATACCTCCGCATCACGCTGACTGTCGTTGATGCCGTTCAAGAGCAAGTATTCAAAGGTAACTCGCTCGCCCGTTTTTTGATGATAATATTTCAAAGCGTCCTGCAGTTCATCCAAGGGATTATGCTCCGTAACGGGCATCAGATGAATACGTTTTTTGGGGTCGGCACTATGCAGCGATACCGCCAAACCGGGCTTGAAACCCATATCTGCCAACTTGCGAATACCCTCGGCAATTCCTGCCGTGGACAAAGTAATTCGCTGCGGCGACAATCCTTGTCCTTCCTTGGAAGTCAGCAAGTCAATGGACCTCATCACGTGGGTATAATTAAGCAGCGGTTCACCCATTCCCATATAGACGATATTTGAGATGGGATGACCGTAATACTCCAAAGCCTTGGCGTTCATCAAAACAAACTGGTCAAAAATCTCCGAAAAATGAAGATTCCGAATAAATCCCATCTGCCCGGTGGCACAAAAGGCGCAATGCATCGCGCAACCCACCTGGGTAGATACGCAAGCCGTCACTCGGTCAGCCGCCGGTATCAGCACCCCCTCTATCATTTTGCCGTCAAATAAACGAAATCCAAACTTCACCGTCTTGTCGCTACTTTTGGCTTCCACCTCTATGACCGCCCGACGAAAAGAAAAGGCCGCGGATAATTGCTGTCTAAGCGTTTGGGACAGATTGGTCATTTCCTCAAACGCACCCACCCCTTTCTTCCAAAGCCATTCATTAATTTGCTTGGCACGGAAGGGTTTTTCTCTCACCTCGACGACAAATTGCTGCAATTCTTCGAAAGAGATGTATCGAATATCATCCATTTTAATGAGAAAATTTAGAAATTTACATTAGGATTTTTTAATCCTTTTTTGCTATGATTTTTAATCGTTATTTTCATCAGCAAAAATACAATTTTTTACACAAATGAAATTCAGAATTTTCTTTTTCGGTCTTGGAAAATTCATAAAGCATTACATTCTTTCGCATTTTGGGAAAGACGCTTGCCACAGCACTTTTTCTTGCATTACTTTACTATACGATCTGCCCAAATACCCGGTATCATTTGAATGTCGTTTTCAAATGCAAAGCGATTAATATTCGCCACATAACAATTTTCTGCGGCAATATTGAGTTCGGCAGAAAGATTGCGCAGAGCTTTTATTTTCACCACTTTGTCATAATTATGGTACTTACATTCAACAAGACACGATTTTTGTGTTCCTGTTAGGACAAAATCCACTTCAGTCCCATTCAGCGTGCGATAAAAATTCAACTCTTCGCCGGCCTTTTTACTACGCCAAAGTTCAAGCATAATCTCATTTTCAAAAATAGCACCATTATCAGTCCGGAATGTAATCTCATTGAAATTTTTATAAATGATATTCCGTAAACCAAGGTCATAAAAATAGACTTTGTTCATCTGGGAAATCATTTTTCGTTTATTGGATGCGTATGGTCCAACCAAGCGAATGATGTACATTTTCTGTAAAAGGTGAATGTATTTTTCACAAGCTACGTAGGTAAGCCCGCTCTCCCTGCTCAACTCGTTAACATTAACCAAATTGCCTATTTGGGTAGCTAAAAGGCGTAACAATCTGTTAAAAGCCACAAAATGTTCATTTTTTACGTATTTCCGAACATCATTTAATAAATATGTTTGGTATATGTCATTCACCAATTCTATTTTTTCATTGTAATCATTCGTAAGAGCTGGCCGAGGAAATCCACCAAAAATCAAATATTCCCGGTAAACATCCAATAGGGGTTTTATCAAGGCATTTTCAGATGAAGTCGCTTGCTGATGTAATTGGAATAATTTTCTGTCTTTGAACAGCAAATATTCTGAAAAGGAAAGCGACAACACTTCAATAATTCGTACTCTTCCAGCCAAAGACTCTTCTACGTTTTGTAAAATATCCAAACTTGAACTTCCCGAGCATAGTATTCGCAGATTGTCATATTTGTCGCTTAATAATTTCAACATTGTTGAAACATTATCAATATATTGAAACTCGTCAAGCATCAATAAACCATCCATTTCTGGATTAAGATATAATCGAAGATACTGTTCAATGGTATTTAGTTGCTGGAATAATTCAGCAACATTGGGATCTTGGCCATTAAGCAGCAAAATACTTTTATATTGACTTTTTGGCAAACTCTTCATAATGGAAGTTTTCCCAACCTGCCGTGCTCCAATCAGCACAACAATCGGAACCAAATTGAATGCTTTTATGATGGCCCTGATATACTTTTGTCGGATGATTATTTTCATTTTGTATTTTTGTGCAAAAGTATAAAAATTTTTGTTATATGCAAAATTTTAGTACTAAATTTTTCAAAATAAAGAAAATTTCAGTACTTATATCCTTTCCATAGATTTTCCCTTGTATCAACTACGTATTAGGGTGGCTCAGATCCTAACGTCACCACCGGCGATACCTTTCAGGCATCTGCTGTTTACTAATTTACTTCAACTAAAATACTAATACACAAACGGTATTACCTTTTTCAACTTTCGTTGTTGCATTTCTTCACTAAATTCCTCTTGGTAGTGCTTATAAATGGTTCGCGTACGAGGAACCAAGTTAGCAAATGTCCAGATGAAGAACACTAAACCCGCCATTGACCAGGTCAAAATGGCAAATCCCAACCACTCGACCAATTCACCCCAGTAATTGGCAGAAGCCACCTACTTCAACATTCCTCCCGACGGAAGGCAATGCTTGGTGTCATTT
>JAKSMH010000100.1 GCA_024400715.1 Bacteroidales bacterium
TCTATTCCGCAACACTTTTTCGAAAAAAATCGCGTTTTTTTTTGCAACTCGCTGACTGTCAGCACGAAAAAATTTCATACAACCCGGTTTTCATGCGCTTTTTCTCGAAAAATGACCGTTTTTCGCCCCTTTTTCCACCCATCGGCAAACCCGTTTTGGAAACTTTTCCCTTTTACCCTACAAAAACCGTTTCCCAAACTAACATCCAATTGTTGATTTCCCGTCCATTTTTTTTGACAAAAAAAAACTTTCCCACCTGCCTTGGAGGACATAATGGGAAAGTTTCCGTATTCAACAATGCGAAATCGTATTATTTGGCGCGTTCTTTCTCTTTGTTTTTAAGCAATTGCTTCTTCAAGGCTTCAACAGTCAAATCCGTGGCTTCCTCAAAAGTCTTGGCAATCTTAGACGCTATGGCATCATTACCCTTAATCATCACACGGATTTCAACTTCCTTATTTTCGGGTTTGTCTGTATTTTCTAATTTCAGGGTTACTTCGGCTCCGATGATGCCATCGTGAATCTTTGAAAGTTTTTCAACTTTGTCCGTGATGAAAGCTTCTAGTTTTTGATCAGCTTTGAATTTAATTGCAGAAATTGTTATGTTCATAAAAACCTCCTTTTTTATGCCCTTGGATGGGCTTGTTTGTAAATGGACTTCAATTTTTCGATAGAATTATGGGTATAGACCTGTGTCGCGGCCAAACTGCTATGACCGAGAATTTCTTTTATCGCATTAATATCCGCCCCATTGTTAAGCAAATGGGTGGCAAAGGTATGCCGCAAAACGTGTGGACTGCGTTTATCTATGGTCGTAACGCAATCCAAATATTTACGTACAATATTATATATAGCCTTCGGATACATCTTTTTATTTTTATCGGTAACAAAGATACAACAATTTTTATTCATTTCTCCAAATTGTTCTTCATAAACCGAAAAATATTTTTCAAGTGCCGATTTGGCGACATTGCTAATAGGTATTATTCTCTCTTTATTCCGTTTTCCGAGCACCTTCACATTTTGTTCATAAAAGTCGATATCCGACAATTTGATGTTCAACAGTTCCGACAATCGCATTCCCGTGGCGTAAAAAAGCTCCATGATGGCCCGATCCCGGCATCCTTCAAAATTTTCTTCAAACAAATCCGAAGAAAATAATTTTTCCATATCGTTTTTTTCCACAAAATGGGGCAAGCGCTTGGAGACTTTCGGTGCCACAACTTGACGCATTACATTTTCCGTGATATGTCCGACTTTCAAATGATAATTGAAAAAGGATTTCAGACAACTAATTTTTCGATTGATGCTTCGAGTTGTAATGCCCTCCTCCATCATCGTCAAAATCCAGGTACGAATGACATCCGCATCAACCGCAAGGAGATCGGAAATCTGAAAGGCCTGTTCCGCATATTGCGCAAACTGCTCCAGGTCGCCTTGGTACGCGATAACCGTATTGGGTGACATTCGTCGCTCAAAACGAAGATAATCAAGATGCTGAGTGATTGGAATCGCATTCATACCTATTAATATATATATATGTAACGCAAAAATACAAAAATATTGTGAATCTAACGATGATAAAAAACGGGGAACAGGCTAAAAGTCTGTTCCCCGTAATTTTTTTCATGAAAGCTTGCTACTATTTGTCGGCTTCTTTAGCTCTTAAAGATTCAACATAGATAGCTTTAAGCTTTTGCTCCCTTTTGAGAACGCTAGGTTTGGTGAATTTTTGTCTTGCGCGCAATTCACGAACAACACCTGTTTTTTCGAATTTTCTTTTTAATTTCTTCAGCGCTCTTTCGATGGTTTCGCCTTCTTTAACGGGAACAACGATCATAAAAAATACCTCTTTCTTTTTAAGTTAATACTAAAAATAAACTCCCCAAATTTTGGGGTTGCAAAAATACACTTTTTTTTAATACATTTCACTGCCGTTGAAAATATTTGTATTTTTGCATTTTCAAATTTTGAACAGATGAAAAAGAACACTATTTACATTATTATTGCTTCTATTCTTGTGGTGGCCACCATTCTTGTCGTATTATTCAAGACCAATGTAATTAAAACTTCGGGCGACCTGCTTGACCACGATGCTTTTGCCATTAAGGATACCGCTTCTATCACCAAGGTTTTTATGGCCGATATGAACGGAAATAGCGTTTTACTGCAAAGAACAGACAAGGGATGGACCGTTTGCGACAGCATTTTGGTCATGAAGCCCATTATGGAAGAATTTCTGAGCACACTCAACAATCTTACCGTTAAGCAAATGGTTCCCAAGTCAGGACAAAATACCATTAATAAAGTTTTGGCTACGGGAGCCGTCAAAGTTGACATTTACCAATATGGACCCAAATTCAAAATTTTCGGAATTCCTTTTAGCGTGAAGGAAAGAAAAACGAAAACCTACTATATGGGACCCGCCACGATGGACAACTTGGCCAATTTTGCCTTACTGGAAGGTTCAGACGCCCCTTATATCGTTTACATTCCCGGATTTAGAGGTTTCGCCACGCCCATTTACTCCACCAATTATGCCGACTGGATTAATCACGACGTGTTTCAAACCAAAATCACGCGTATCAAATCTGCCGAATTTATTGACTTGGAAAATCCCGAAGAATCATTCAAAGCGGTTAAGGTCGGTGCCCGTTTCTTCGACCTGTATAATTATCAGAATGAAAAAGTAATGGCTTACGATACCTTGAAACTGATTGATATGCTTTCTGAATTCAGAGATAAGAATTTTGAAGACAAAGTCATCACATTGTCTCCTGCCCAAATAGATTCCATTTATCACGAACAACATTTCAAAACGATTATCATTACTGATATTGAAGGAAACAAGACAACTTTGGAACTTTGCCATTTGTACAATGACGATGTTGACGAAGAAGGCAATCCGATTTCAAAATTGAATGAAGACAATTTTTATGGATTGGTCAATCATAATTATAGCAACATCTATTTGATGCAATTTTATCACTTTGACAGACAAGTTCAGCCATTGTCGTATTTCGCCCATCAAACCATTCAAAAATAGGTTACTATGACCGTTGACGAACGTTTTATGGCACGTTGTCTGCAATTGGCCTCATTAGGATTAGGTCGTGTTCAACCCAATCCGATGGTGGGAGCAGTCATTGTCCATAACGATACTATTATTGGGGAAGGCTGGCATCGGCAATACGGACAGGCGCACGCCGAAGTGAATGCTTTGTCATCGGTTAGACAAAAAGCGCTGTTACCTGAATCCACTATTTACGTCAACCTGGAACCTTGTTCCCACTTCGGCAAGACACCGCCTTGTGCCGATGCCATTATTCGCGAACGCATTCCCAAGGTGGTTATCGGCACCGTGGATAGTAATGCCAAGGTGAACGGCGGCGGCATTCAAAAGCTTAAAGATGCGGGTGTGGAAGTCATTACCGGCATCTTGCCCCAACAATGTCGGGAATTAAATCGACGTTTTTTCACCTACCACGAGCAAAAACGCCCTTACATTATTTTAAAATGGGCGATGACTGCCGATGGCTTGATGGATATTGACCGCAACCAAAATCCGAATGGACAATATTGGATTACCAATCCAGAACTTAAAACCATTGTTCATCAATGGCGAAGCGAAGAAGATGCCATTTTAGTGGGCTACAACACGATGGTCAATGATCGTCCTCAACTAACCACCAGACTATTTCCGGGAAAGGACCCACAACGTTTTGTTATGCAACGAGGTGAGGCCATTGATAGTCCACTCCCTTACCAAATATTGTCGGAAGACGTAAGCGAAGCTGTCCAGCAACTTTACACGCTGAAAATACAATCTGTCATCGTGGAAGGCGGTGCCAAAACCCTTCAGCGTTTCATTGACGCAAAACTTTGGGACGAAGCTCGTATTCTCATCGGGGACCAAGTCTGGGGGAATGGTGTTCCCGCACCTCAGATTTCTGGCATTACCATCCAAGAAAGTTCCATTAACCACAACCTCATCCGCTATGTTCGACGACACCTATAAAACCATTGCCGCCCCATCAGAAGGAATTTATCGCGAAAAGGGTAGTAAATTCATTGCCTTGGCATTTCCTGTCGAAACCGAGGCGATGGTCAAAGAAAAGCTGGCGGAGATTCAAAAACAGTACTTTGACGCCCGACATCATTGCTACAGCTATATTTTGGGACCCAATAAAGATGCCTACCGACTCAACGACAACGGGGAACCGTCCGGCACGGCAGGTCGCCCCATTCACGGACAGCTTCTCTCCAAGGACCTTACCAACACATTGGTGATTGTCGTACGCTATTTCGGAGGAATCAAATTGGGTGTCAGCGGCCTTATCAACGCATACAAAACCGCTGCGAAAGAGGCCTTGGATGCCGCCACCATCATTGAGAAAACCATTGACGAAACCTACAACGTCAGTTTTGACTACAGCGTGATGAACAGCGTGATGCAACTCTTGAAAGACCCTTACGTCACCATTTTAGGACAAGGTTACGATGAGCAATATGTCATTACTTTCAAATTAAGAAGAAGAGAATCCGACCGCATCGTCACTGCTTTGAAAAAAATCAACACCGTGGTGGTAAAATAGCGAAGACCATCTTCCTTGATAAATTTTCATTTAATTTCATTATCCCTTTAAATCTTTCATTGAAAGAAAAAAATCATTCTTTATCCACTGTCTTATAATTCAAAAATTTTATGTAAGTTTGCATAATTAAACATTGAATATATGTCAAAACAAGGTTTAGGACAACAGCAACAACTTGCTCAAAAGCAAATTACTTCTCAACAGACCGTTCAATTGATGAAAATGATCGAGTTGAGTAATGTTGCTTTGGAAGAAGAAATCCTGAAAACCGTTGACGAAAATCCGGCATTGGACATTAAATACGACGATATTGAAGATGATTTCACCAATCATACAGAAAACAGCGACAATGACAATGCCGATGATATTGCTATTGAAGTAGATCGCAATGATAACGAAGATCCGTTTGACAACGATTTTTTTGGCAACGACGAAAAAGACGATGATATTCCTGCCTATCGATTATATGCGAATAATTATTCTGAAGACGTTCAGCAACAAGACAAAATAATTGCTTTTGACCATTCATTACAAGAACAGTTAAGTCTGCAATTAAGCGAAATGGCCCTTGATGACCGGGCACTTGAAATCGGAAAATATATCATTGGCAATATTGATGACAACGGCTATTTGACACGGGAAAGCTTGGCCATCTCCAATGAATTGCTTTTTTCCTACAATATCAAAACATCGCCGGATGAAATAGAACATATCATCACGCATTACATCCAAGAGCTGGACCCTGCCGGCATTGGTGCCCGCAACCTACAAGAATGCCTATTGCTTCAACTCAAAAGGAAAGACAATAGTCCTGCCAGCCTCGTTGCAAGAGAAATTATCTCCAAACATTTCGACAGCTTCTCAAAAAAGTACTTTGACAAAT
>JAKSMH010000101.1 GCA_024400715.1 Bacteroidales bacterium
TATTTGAGAACCTGGTTTCATCAGGTCTGTCAGAAACTCAAACCCAACGGCAGCTTGTATCTTTGCGGTGACTGGAAATGCACGTCTGCTTTGCAAAGCGTTGTCGAAGAGGAACTTACCATCCTAAACCGCATTACCTGGCAACGGGAAAAAGGTCGCGGAGCGAAAGCCAACTGGAAAAATGCGATGGAAGACATCTGGTTTGCCGTCAAGAACCCCAAGGACTATTACTTCAACGTGGAAGCCGTCAAGCAAAAGCGGCGGGTGTTGGCACCCTATAAAATCGACGGCCAACCCAAGGACTGGGAAGCGGGCACCGATGGCAATTTCCGCATCACCTACCCTTCCAATTTCTGGGACGACATCAGCGTTCCCTTTTGGTCGATGCCCGAAAACACCGACCATCCCACACAGAAACCAGAAAAGCTGTATGCCAAGCTGATATTGGCTTCTTCCAAGCCCGACGACATAGTTTTCGATCCTTTTATGGGAAGCGGAACCGCCTGCGTGGTGGCCAAAAAGCTGAAACGACATTATCTTGGCATAGAAATCAATAAGGAATATTGTCTATGTGCAGCCAAACGTTTGCAGTTGGCCGAAAACGATACGGGCATTCAGGGCTATACTGACGGCGTTTTTTGGGAACGCAACAGTCTAAACGAACAACGAGGGAAAAAATAGACATCCAAAACATACACGACGTTTTCTCCAATTGGGAATTTTTTACGATTTTTGCATTTTAATTTTATTTCAGAATGAAAATACCACATACCTTTACCATCGTTTTTTCGATTATCGTGCTTTGTGCCTTGATGACCTGGATTATTCCCGGCGGAGAATTTGACCGCCAAACCATCAGCGTTGACGGAAGCGAACGCAACATTGTCGTGGCCGATTCTTTCCACCAGGTAGAAAGCCAACCGCAAACCTGGCAGGTTTTCACCGCGTTTTACAAGGGTTTTGAACGAACGGCCAACATCATCGTCTTCATCTTGATGATTGGCGGCGGCTTTTGGATTATGAACGAAACCAACGCCATCAATGTGGGGATTTTCTCCTTTCTCAAAAAGACAAAACGACTACAGCAGCATAAACTTTTAGGCAAAATCGGAGTCAATAATATTATAATCATCCTGATCATGCTCATGTTCAGCTTGTTTGGCTCTGTGTTCGGGATGAGCGAGGAAACCATCGCATTCATTGTCATCTTTGTTCCCTTGGCCATATCGATGGGCTATGATTCGATTACGGGCGTGTTGATGTGCTATGTGGCTGCCCATATCGGTTTTGCGGGTGCCATGCTCAACCCATTCACCATAGGCATTGCCCAAGGTTTGTCGGGCCTGGCTCCTTTTTCCGGCATTGAATACCGTTTTGTATGCTGGTGCGTCTTTACCCTTATCGCCATTGTTTTCACTTTGGTTTATGCCAATTATGTAAAGCGTAATCCCCAAAAGTCCATCACCTATCAGCTTGATGAATATTGGCGCAACAAGCAGGTGGAGGCCGAGGACGTGGAAAGTCGCCCCTCCACCTTGGCCACCTGGTTGGTTTACGGCGTGGTAGCGGCCATAATGGTTTTCTGTGCATTCCGCTTCCCCTATACCGACATCACCATCGGCAATGGCCAGTATCATATTATGCTGCTGCCCGTCATCGCCGGCATCTTCGTGCTGTTGGGAGCTTTCAGCGCTTGGAAATCAGTACACAATTTCATCCTCACGCTTTTATTGCTTACCATTATTATGTTGGTGGTGGGCGTGTTAGGTTACGACTGGTATGTAATGGAAATTGCCGGACTGTTTTTCGCTATGGGATTGTCCACCGGTTTGGCGTACAGCTTGAAATTCGACAAAATCATCCGCCTGTTTTTGGATGGATGTAAGGATATTATGGTCGCCGCATTGGTGGTGGGACTGGCAGGCGGCATCATCATCATCTTGGAAGACGGTAAAATCATCGACACCATCCTGCACGGCATCTCTCAGGCGATGACCGACAGTGGCAAGGAAGGTGCCGTGGGGGCTATGTATGCCATCCAGACGGTCCTGAACATCTTTATCCCGTCCGGTTCCGCCAAGGCGGCATTGACCATCCCGATGATGGCGGAATTTTCGGACATCATCAGCGTGTCGAGACAATTGACGGTGCTGGCGTTTCAGTTTGGTGACGGCATTACCAATATGATCACCCCGACTTCCGGCGTACTGATTGGCGTTCTCGGTGTGGCCCGCATCCCCTACGCCAAGTGGATGAAGTTTATCTGGCCCTTCATCCTTGGACTCATCATCGTGGGCTTTTTATTGTTATTGCCCCCGATTTACATAGGTTTTAACGGATTTTAATATCTTATTGAATATCCATAAAGTCGGTAAAACCAGTAACCTCAAAAACTTCCTTCACCGCTGGTTGAATGTGGCGAAGCGTCAGGTTGCAGCCTTTGGCCTGCAATCCCTTTTGTAAGGACAAAATGATACGCAATCCCTTGGATGAAGTGTATTCCAACTTTTCCAAATCCAAGCAGACATTGGTGTTGTTTTCGTTCAGCACCTTGGCCACTGCGTCTTCCAACTGAGCGGCAGAATTGGATTCCAACAAACCAATAAGTTGCAACACGGTTTGTTCTTTTTCTTTTAGAATATTGACTGTCAACATAATATGATATAATTATACATTAAACTTCAAGGTTAGGATGGTCATATCGTCAAATTGTTCGGCGTCACCGACAAAGGCATTGACATCGGCAATGACACGCTCCGAAATCTGCTTGATATCGTCGTTGGGAGCCGCACTGTGAAGGGATTCCAACAAGCGTTCGTTGCCGAAGAAGCGATTGTCGTTGGTTTTGGCTTCGGTTATGCCATCGGTATATAAAAACAGCACATCGTTGGGATGTAATTGAAGATGTTCCACTTGAAAGTCATAATTTGGCGTGATTCCTATTGGACGATTGTGTTTGGCGGCAATAAGCTCGCCATTTACCACGGGCTTGTCTTGGCTGGCTTTGATAAATTCCATATCGCCGGTATTCATATTGAGACAAGCGGCGAACATCGTGCAGAACATATCCGAACGATTATCATTAGATATGGAATTATTCATATTGGTGATAATATTTTTCAGAGGAAGTCCTGAGGATGCCTGTTGGAAAAACGCCTCATTGTGAATCGCCATCATCAAGGCAGCGGGAGTGCCTTTGTCACTAATGTCACCGATGCAAAAATAAAGATACGGCGTTGTTTGTCCCTGCTCATCCGCTTTGTCCACAAGCACATAATTGTACAAGTCGCCGCCAACTTCCCGAGCAGGTTTTAAATAACCAAACACCTGGGAGTTTCGCACCATATTCAACTTCTCGCTATCCGGCACCATATATTGTTGAACGTTGTGGGCGATATCCAGCTCGGTTTCCATACGTTCTTTGGCCATAATCATCTTTTTGATCTTCGGACTAAGCCATTTGCGATACATAAACATAGACAACACCACCGCCAATCCACCCATCAAGAGCATAAAAGAACACTGTATAAAAATGTGGCGAAACAAAGGTTCTGCGGAAGAATACACCACCATATAAGAACCCGAAGATGGTGACTGGTGGGCAAAGATAACATAATAACGACCTCTGTTTCTTTTCAAAATGAATTTATCGAGCTCTAAGTCCTTGACATCTTTAATAAATTCAGGGACCTGCTGTCCTACAATAAAATTGCCGTCCTTATCATAGAACATATTTTCACTATCCGAGATAAACATATATCTATCCAACAGATCTCTGGCCATTGTCGTATCGCCATTTTTAAGATGAGCATCCACGCGTTCAATACCAACATCCATTATTTGGCAATAATAATCGACTTCCTCACGCATCCACAGTTTTGTAAAGCCATAATCCGCAATGATGACCAAGATGATCACGGGGAGAAAGAAGATAAGGAACATCTTTCTATTGGTAGATCTATAAAACGATGATTTTTTCATAATCTATTATTTGTCAATTAGATATGTGGCCACAGAACAAGCGTATTGCTTTTGTTCATCCACCATAGTCTCAATTTGATATTTGTGTTGGCAGTCGTTCAGCACATCGTGAAGATTATCGATCAGGCCGGTACCAAGCAGTTTGAGCACGGCCTCTTTTTGAGTCCACAGTTGCGTAAAGACCTTTGCTGGATTGTTGGAAGCATTGATTTGTTGGATTTCCGCTTCGTTCATCGTCCGTTTTATCAATGGCGAATCGATATTGTGGAAAGACTCAATATCGACACCGACAGGTTGGTCGTTGATGGCTACAGCTATACCGTTTTTACAGTGACTAAGGTTGAAATCCACGTTGGGAATGCGTTGTCCATCAGACTTGTTTTGAAAGAACGGTTTGCCGTGTTCGTTATAGACGAAATTGCCATTCCAGGCGGACAATTGGTTAAGATTTTCCGAAGGATTTTGGGACAGAATTTGTTGAACGCCCAAGGTCAGCATTTCGTACGCTTTCAGGCAGGCATATTGACCTTGCAAGAACTTGAACTGCAGGGCTTTTTCACGTCGTTGTGGGCATACCACCAGCAACAACCGGCGCACTTCCGCGTCGCTGCATTGGACCATATCGTCGAAAACCTGCAAATACATCCTCTTCATCTTTAAATCCTTGCAAAGATACGACAATTTATTTTAAATAATCATTGTCAGTATTTTTCGTGATTTTCAGGGCGGCTCGGCTCCTGACGTCGCCGCCGTGCTTTCCAGGGGTTCCGTGCTCGCCACGCTCGCACCGCCTACGGCGCCCTTCCAATCACTACCGCAAACAGAGACGAAGGATAATTTACAACTTCAAATAAACATAAAAATAGCACTTTCTGTAAAAATTGTGGCAAAAAGTAAATAAAATTAGTAAAAAATCGTATTTTTGCATTAATTAAACGCATCCATTCATGCCCAATACTCGACTTGCCACACTACGTTACCAAGCACTTGACCGCTGTTTCAGGGACCGAACACGATTATATTTTATTGGGGATTTGATGGAAGCGGTGAAACGGACGCTTGAAGACAATGACCAGCCATCCATTTCGCGCCGCACCTTATACTATGACATCCGCAACATGGAATCCAATCACGATTGGAATGTGGTGTTTGAAGAACCGGCGCGGGAAGGCGGAAAACGTTATTACCGTTATGCAGATCCGAATTATTCCATCTGGAATAACGACCTCAATGAACAGCAGCTTGCGCAGTTGAAATCCCTGATGCTGCTCCTCCAACAGTTTCACGGGCTGCCACAGTTCGAGAGAGTCCATGAGATCATGGGCCAGCTCGAAGAGAAGTATGGATTCAAATTGCATTCGCCGCAAAGCGTGATTGCTTTCGACACCAATGAGGAAGCCGCCGGTGTCGAGCATCTCAGTCCGCTGTTCGAAGCCATCATCAACAAGCAGCCGCTGCGCATCACATACGAACCATACGGCAAGCCAT
>JAKSMH010000102.1 GCA_024400715.1 Bacteroidales bacterium
AAACCTTTCTTTGGTTACTTTCTTTGGGTGGCAAAGAAAGTAACGGAAAAGAAAATCATCCTCGAGAAAAAAATTCTTTTACAAGACTAAACAGGATAACTCCGAAAAAAAATCAAGCCATGACAATATCGGCAAGCAAGCAAAAGTTTCAGTTATGAGCATAAATTTTGTATCTTTGCACCTACAAAATAGCATTCGGATGGTTTCGGCATGAAAATTAAAATTTCAAACATCAAGATACCTGTTGAACAGAAAGTGGACCTGAAATCCAGGGTGGGAAAAGACTATAAAATCGCGATGGAGAACATCGTGGATTTTAAGATTCTGAGACAATCTATCGACGCTCGAAAAAAAGACCACGTTTTCTATCTTTATCAAATTTATCTTCATTTAAAAAATGAAAATAATGATTTGCTGAAATGCGACAATGTCAGTCTTTTTAAGCCCAAAAAGGAAATGCGATATGATGAGTGGCGTTTTCCGCACCGCCCGGTTGTGGTGGGCTTTGGCCCTGCCGGAATGTTTGCGGCCCTTTACTTGGCACGCTGTCACGCCCATCCCGTCATCATTGAGCGCGGCGGCACTATCGAGCAACGCAAAAAGGACGTGGCCGACTTCCTGACCAACAAAAAACTCGACGAGAACTCCAACATCCAGTTTGGTGAAGGCGGTGCCGGCACATTCTCCGACGGCAAACTCTCCACAAACGTCAACGACGACTACATTCAGTTCATTCTCGAGGAATTTCACAAACACGGCGCGACAGAAGACGTATGCTACTCCGCCAATCCGCACGTCGGCACCGACTACCTCGAAAAGGTGGTACGCAATATTCGGGAAGAAATCATCGACTTGGGCGGCGAATTTCACTTCAACACCCGCTTTACGGAATTTGAAAAAGAAGACAATATTATCCATATATCTTGCCACAACGGACTAAAAACCAGCACACAGCATTTACTACTTTGCTTAGGGCATTCGGCTCGCGACACGATTCGCTACTTGTACGGCAAAGGGCTTAAGATGGAGCCAAAGGCCTTTTCAATGGGCGTTCGCATCGAACATTTGCAAAGCAAAATCAACAAAATGCAATACGGCAAAAGCGCAAGTTTTCTGCCCGCGGCTTCCTATCGCAGCGTCGTTCATTTAGCGAAACGGAGCGTTTATACCTTCTGTATGTGTCCCGGTGGCACAGTGATGGCCTCTGCCAGCGAAAAGGAAAGCATCGTCACCAACGGAATGAGCGAGAAAAAACGAGACAAGGCCAATGCCAACAGTGCCTTGCTCGTGGGCATCAATCCAGAAGACTTTTTCGTTGACAATCCCTTGGATGGATTGCAATTTCAAGAGAAATACGAGAAAAAAGCTTTTGAAATCGCCGGCGACTATCGCGCTCCTGCTAACTTGGTGGGCGAATTTTTGAAAAAGAAAGTGGCGCGACAAGCAAGAAGCGTGGTTCCCTCCTACCCTCACGGCGTTGTATTTTGCGAACTGGAACACTGTCTTCCTTCGTATGTGACGCAGTCATTGCGGGAAGCCATTCCTCTTTTGGACAAGAAAATGCACGGTTTCAACGACCCCGATGCCGTAATGACAGGCATTGAAAGCAGGTCGTCTTCGCCCGTACGCATTTTACGCAACGACAATCGGCAAAGCAATGTCAAGGGAATTTTCCCCGTGGGCGAAGGGGCAGGCTATGCGGGAGGCATCGTCAGTGCCGCCCTCGACGGCCTCAAAACCGCCATGGAGATAATTGACACAGGAAGCAGCGAGGAAAACGAAGAAACGAAGAAATTAAAAAACTAAGAAATGAAGGGGTTAGGGTTGATGTTTGGAGGTCATCGCAATGTGGTTTAGTAGAGACGCGGCGCACCACGTCTCTACAGGTTATTGCCGTGCAACGCCCACCACAGTTGTGAAAACGAAGAAATCAAGAAACTAAGAAACTAAGGATATGGCAGGCAACAAAATATATATCGGCATTTTCGGAAAACAAAATCAAGGAAAAAGCGCACTGATCAATGCCATTGCGGGACAGGAAATCGCCATCGTGTCGGACACGCCCGGCACCACCACCGACCCGGTCAGGAAAAGCATTGAAATCTTCGGCATCGGTCCCTGCGTGTTGATTGACACAGCCGGCTTGGACGACCAAGGAGAGGTGGGCGAAAAAAGAGTGTCCAAAAGTATGGAAACGCTCAAAATCATCGATGCGGCCATCTTGCTCATTAGCCATAACGAATGGGAGGAAACAGAAAGACAACTCGTTCAACAGTTTAAGGAATTTGACATTCCCTTCGTCATCGTTCACAACAAGGCGGACCTTTGTCCTTTGAATCCCGACACGAAAAAGCTTTTGTCCGCATACGGAATGCCCGTCATCAACTGCAGCGCGACCCAAAAACAAGGTACGGACAAGGTCATCCAAGAACTTGTCAAGATCATTCCCGCATCTGCCTACCACAAAGAAATTTTCTTGGACGATATTATTCACGAAGGGGAAAACATTGTTTTGGTGATGCCGCAGGACTCGGAAGCCCCCGAAGGAAGACTCATTTTGCCCCAAGTACAGGTCATACGAAACATCTTGGACAACCACGCCGTGGCTATCTGCCTACAAGTTGAAGAACTTGCCGATTATCTCAAAAATCATCAAGCAGACTTGATTGTCACCGACAGTCAGGTATTTGCCGCCGTCGAAGCCATTGTTCCCCCAGAAATTCCATTAACCGGTTTCAGCATCGTCTTAGCGCGGTCAAAAGGCAATTTTGACGACTATCTCAAGGGCACCCCATTCCTTCAACAACTACAAGATGGAGACACCATTCTGATGCTGGAATCCTGCACCCATATTTCTTCTTGCGAAGACATCGGAAGGCAGAAATTGCCCAAACTTATACAAAAATTCACAGGAAAACAACTACACTTTGAATTTGTTTCCGCCTTGTCCCCGCTTCCACCGTTGGACAACATCAAGATGGCCATCCAATGCGGTGGTTGTATGGTAAGCCGGAAACAGCTTTCCAATAGAATCAAAGCTATCGTAGAAAAGGGAATTCCCATAAGCAATTACGGAATGTCCATTGCCTATTGTACAGGCATTTTCAATCGAGCGACTGCCATCTACAAAAATAGGAAAGAAGGCATCGTATAGCGACGCCGTCTTCTGTGACACACAAATCCATAACGGATTACATCATGTCGTCGTTCATTTCCTCGAATTCGTCACTGGAAGCAGTACGAGGATTGCCACGTTGCAAAGAAGCGATCAACGAGCCAATCATCTTGGTCAATTCCATCAATTGATTTCTCGAATATTCGCGTTGGTCGTCATTCATCAAACCAGCCTTGCAAGCAATTTCAGTATAAACGACACATTCTCGAACAGAACTCTTGGCCATTTTCAGGAAATAGACAAATTGTGCCTTATTGCGAGAAGAGCCCTCTGCCAAATGCAAAGCAATAGAGTGTGATGCTCTCAAAAACATATTAACAACACTTTCTTGTTTTTCCTGAGAGAAATTAGAAGTAGTGCTGTGAAGCCAGCCGATGTAGTCCATAGCTTTGTCGTAAATTCTCAGATCTTCAAATCTAAAGAAACTTACCTGATTTTCTTGTTCATTCATGTCGTTCCGTTTTCGTTAAAATTATTTGACAAAAATAAGCATATTTTTTAAATAACAATCGTTTTATTGAAAAAAAAGACAAAAAAAATCCATTAATTTTTGCAAATTTCAAAAAAAGTCAATGATTTCAGCACATTGGGGACGAACAAATATTATCTTTGCAAGCGGAAAAATCTATCAACAACAGCATAAACTGACAAGACATCAGATTGCTTCAGAGCTTATCAGTCTTGATATTATCAAGAAAATTCTGGACAAAAAAATTAAATTGGAACTTTCGGAAGAAGCCACGGCAGCCATTGAAAAATGTCGTAACTACCTTGATGAAAAGATGAAAAACAGCAAGGTTCCCGTTTACGGTGTAACCACGGGCTTCGGTTCCTTATGCAACAAGAGTATTTCGAGCGAAGACTTATCCACCCTGCAACGCAACCTCGTTCTCTCACACGCTTGCGGTTTCGGTGAAGAAGTTCCTCAGGAAATCGTCAGAATTATGTTATTGCTCAAGGTTCAATCCTTGTCATACGGTCATTCAGGCGCACAACTGGCCACCATTCAAAGATTGATCGACTTCTTCAACAATGGCGTGTATCCAGTTGTTTATCAACAAGGTTCACTGGGCGCTTCCGGCGACTTGGCTCCTTTGGCACATTTGTCATTGCCTTTGATTGGAATGGGCGAAGTTTATTACAGAGGCAAGAAATATGCTTCCGAAGAAATCAACAAGAAATTCGGTTGGGAACCCATCACCCTGAAATCCAAAGAAGGCTTGGCCTTGCTGAATGGCACTCAATTTATGAGCAGTTATGCCGTTTGGTTGCTGATGAAAGCCGAAAAACTTTCCTGGTTGGCCGACATCATCGGCACCGTTTCCTTAGAAGCTTTTGACGGCCGTATTGAACCTTTCAATCTGAATGTACACTTGGTAAGACCACACCTCGGACAAATTCTGACGGCTACGCACATCAGCAATATGTTGGAAGGTTCTGAAATTATCAAACGTGAAAAGAAACACGTTCAGGATCCTTATTCTTTCCGTTGCATACCACAAGTTCACGGTGCTTCCAAGGACTCCATCCAACACGTTAGAGACGTTGTTGAAACCGAAATCAACTCTGTCACCGACAATCCGACCGTATTCCCGGACGAAGACCTTATCATCTCAGCCGGCAACTTCCACGGACAGCCATTGGCATTGGTTTTGGACTTCCTCACGATGGCTATGGCCGAATTGGGCAACATTTCGGAACGTCGTATTTACCAGTTGATTTCCGGCAAGCGCGAACTGCCTTCATTCTTGGTTAAGAATCCAGGTTTGAATTCCGGCTTTATGATTCCACAATACACCGCCGCGTCTATCGTAAACCAAAACAAAGCCTTCACGATGCCGTGTTCCACCGACTCTGTTGAATCTTCACAGGGACAGGAAGACCACGTTAGTATGGGTGCCAACGCCGCCACCAAGTGCTATTTGGTAATGAACAACGTGGAAAAAATCCTGGCTATTGAAATGTTCAATGCCGCTCAAGCTTTTGAATTCCGCAGACCTTTGAAATCATCTCCATTCATTGAAGATTTTGTGGCCAGCTTCCGCAAGAGCGTTCCATTTGTTGAGAACGACAGATATATGCACGAATTGATGGTGAAAGCTCAGGAATTTATCCAAGGCATCGACATTGATATACAATAATTTACGAAATTATTCCCTTACTTCCGATTTTGCCACGCTTCATCGGAATCTCAACAAGATAAATCGGGATAATCCAGATAATTTACAGAGATATTTTTCAAAAGCCCCGAACAATTCGGGGCTTTTTTTGTCAAAAAAAAG
>JAKSMH010000103.1 GCA_024400715.1 Bacteroidales bacterium
TTCTTATATTGATGGCAATAATCAAAACAAAACGTTAAAGGGACTAAAGGGGAAATGGCTGAATCTGAAGACGAAAATCAAGTATTTTTGGCAGTATCTTCCAGAACGGAAACGCTTGGCCTACGTTGTTTTATCATTATTGGCAATTTTAATGCTGTTGGCTTCTTTCTTTCCTCAAATTATCGGTACCGGAGTGTGCGTCGTAGCCATATATTTGCTCATTGTGATTCTGAAAAAATAACAGATTACCGATTCCATATCTGCCACGACAAATCGGCCTGACGGTACAGCATTGGCAAACCGTTTTTCACTTGAGCCCGAAATTTTTGGGCCGCCCTGAGCAATTGGGTTTCTTCCGGATTGTAAATCAAATCATACACAAAATGCTCCTCTGTCAGCATTTCGCAATGGACAGGCAAGATTGAATTGATGAGAGGAAACATTCCAACAGGAGTGGCATTAATCCACAATTTCCTATCTTTTAGAATTTTATCCGTAATATCCGCATAATTAATCACAAAATCTCCTTGATGAGAACGGGAAACAAAACGATAATCGATATTGTGTTTTTGTAAGACGGCCGCTACCGCCTTGGCAGCACCGCCGGCTCCGAAAACCAATGCCGTGTCGGGCAAATTCCAACCTTCCAGCAATGTTTCTTCAAAGGCCTGCGCATCGGTGTTATACCCTTTCAATATAGGTTTATCGGACTGATTATCAACAACTTTTACACAATTTACCGCAGCGATTCTCATTACCCACTCATCCACTTCGCTTAAAAAAGACAATATTTTTTCTTTATAGGGAATGGTTACATTAAAACCTTCAATATCCGTATTTTCAAGTAAAAAACTGAAAAAATCGGTCAATTCAGAAAATTCAAAAAGCTCATATCGTGCGTTTTTAATATTCTCATGACGAAATTTTTCACTAAAATATGCAGGAGAAAAACTATGTCCCAATGGATAGCCGAGCAAGCCAAAACGTCTCATCAGTCTGGAAGATTATGCATATTTTTCGGTATCTTCGACTGGATTGTTCTTCTTCTTTTTCAATCCTTTATAAATCAAATATAAAATAAAGAGAACACCCAGACCCAACAACACATACGACAATTCGTGGCTGTATTGGTTGATGATATCTTGCTGTCCGTGAGCTATATAGCCCAAGACAGCCAAAATGATATTCCAAGAACCGGAGCCCAGAATCGTATATAAAACGAATGGAGCGATATTCATTTTAGCCAAACCGGCGGGAATCGAGATCAATTGGCGGATACCGGGAACTAAGCGGCCAATGAAAGTGGAAGAATTACCATGTTCCACGAAATAGTTTTCTGCTTTCTTCACTTTTTCGCTATCCAGCAACAAAAAATGGCCGACTTTGCTATCGGCGAACCAATATACGATGGGGCGTCCTAAGAAATAAGCCAGATAATAATTGATGAAAGCACCTATCAACGCACCTAAGGTGGCCACCAAGACTATCAATAAGATATTGACAAAGGGCGAATTAGTGACATACAAAACCGAATTATCCGGATTGCAGGCCTGATAAGCCGCAGGCGGCACCACCACTTCAGACGGAAACGGAATAAACGAACTTTCCAAGGCCATCAACATCGTAACCGTCACATAGTTCAGGTTTTGATTATACCAATCCACCACACGAAGAACTAACGAACTTTCCTCCTGGGCAGCCACCGTAGTCACCGTATCAGGTGCGGCAGTGGCAACTGTATTTTGGGCATTGGCAGAGCCCAAGGTTAACAATATGAGTAATAAAACACAAATTTTCTTCATCATGGCTTATACAATTCTATTAATTCATTTACTTCGGGAAAAGTTTCCAATATGGGATCAAAGGACAGAAACTCATTTTTCCCTTCGTAATTAATGAGCAGTGCATCGGACAAATAGTCACTGCCTTTTTTCACTTCGTTATTTAAAAAGCATACCGCAGCCAGGTAATATCCTATCTTTTCCGTGATTTCGGGATCGTCTTTATGGGCTTCCAAGACCTCGCGGGCTACTTCATAGAAATTATTTTCACAGCAATACAGTACAAAAAACTTATAAAAGTCGGCTTTGTTTTCCAACTGATCCAGCGTCAAGGTAAAAAACTCGTTCAACTTGGCCATTTGCTGCTCTTCGTCATAATAGGGCAAAGACTCAAAAAGCAGTTCAAAACTTTGAGGATTGAGGGCGAAGGCCTTTTCAATGAAAACGCGGGCTTCATCAATTTTGCCCTGATCTTTCAGCAGCGTCGCAATACCCAAAATCGCATCTCCGTGATTAGGATTGATAGCCAAAGCCTTCTGGTAATAATTCATTGCTTCCTCGTCCCTTTCCTTCACGGCCAGACAATCCGCTATACAAGTCAGCGAGTTAAAATCCTCATTATCTTGATCATACGCAATATGATAATGTTCAAGGGCGTTGTCATAGTCCTTGCATTCGAAGTAGCAATTAGCGATATTATAGTGTGCCGTTGGGGTATCCTCATTGATACTCAACACATATTGATAGGCATCGATGGCCTTGTCGTATTCTTTGTTCCAGCTATAGGAGAGGCCCAGGCCGAACCAACAACCCTGATACAAGGGAAATTCGTTCGTCAGTTGAGAATAAAAGGCGATACCGTCTTCGTATTGTTTGTTTTCTTCAAGAAGAAATGAAAAACTAAAGAGTTGTTCGTCAAAGGACTCATCTTCCTTCAAGGCGAAAATAGCGTGATGCAAGGCCTGTGTAACATCTTTCTTTTTCAGGTATTCGTAAGCCAGAAGGAAACGCACGTCAGGGAATTCCGGATCCAATTCCAAAGCTTTTTTCAGCCAATGGAAAGAATGGTCCTCTTCGCCCAACAATTTTGAGAGCATCACTTTTTCGAGGTAGAACTCGGCGTTGGGCGGAAATTCATCTTCTATGGCATTGAGTTCCTGCTGGGCATCACCCAAACGCATTTGCAGGGCCAATTTCTTCACCCGCAAAATTCTAAAAAACGAATCGGAAGGATACAAGCGAATGGCGTATTCTATGGCTTCTGATGCGGTATCGATATCCATTTCGCGCATCAATTCGTCAATCACGATTTCCAGCTCTTCGGCATCGAAAAACGCAGAAGAACCGTTCGCCATCATTGTACGGAAACGGTCAACCAGTTCTTTTGCTTCTTTTTCTTCTGCCTCAAAATCGCTCATATCAACAATTTAAGTTAATTTCTTAATTTTAAAATTGGGGGTGCAAACATACATAAAATTTTTGACTTGACGCACCCTTTGAAATGAACAAAAATATTGGGGCCGGTTTTGACAACATTCATTGAAATACAGTATCCAATCAATAACATCAGAAGTCGATAAATCACTTTCTACTGAAAAAATAGGAATCATATTACATAATATTTCTCATAATAAATTTGTTTAAATGCTTCTCTATTCCTTGCCAAACCTCCAAAGCAGGTAATTGTATCGAGAAACGTCTTTCGTTTACCTTTCGAGGTTTATACAACGGAACTTGCTGAGTGAAAAATTTTTGTCCGTAGTAAGATTTTCCGAAAAGTCTAAAATAAACATCGTCATATAATTCTGCATAATCAAACAGGTGGTAATTGCCCAATTTAACCTGTCTAAATAACCATTTAAAAAATGTTTGATAATTATTTTTAGATAATGTTTTAGATTTGTTTATTATGAGTTCTTTAATATGTCCGTTCCATGCATCAAAAGTATAACGAGGATAAAATCCATTGTCCAACACATTTACAAGAGTATCAAACGAAGTAATATTATTGAGCTTGTTATTGCCATCTTTAGCTATGAATTGTTCATAACTGGATCTTAATTCGGCATAATTGGCTTTCACCGAATCCAAGAGAAGTTCTGGAAGTCTCCAATCTTCTCCCCATTGTTTGCCACAAAGTACCATTTTTTTCGCTTGGTGAACTGCCGAAGATGTATCACCTTCCAAAAGAAACAATGCCAACACTTCCAAATCTCTCGGAAAATCATAAATACTTTGGTCAAAATACCATTCTCCTGCCCCTTGACTATTTCCTTTTTGCCAGTATGCACTGATATTACTATACATTTGGTTGATATTAGGATAATAATGATTCAGATAGTCTATGTAATCTGGGTATATAGACAAGGTATCAATACCCAATCTCATAACATAATCGGAAAAGGATGGGAGCCCCATCATCAATCGACGTTGGTCAAGGTTTTGCATATCAATGATTGGATAATATCCTATCACCGTGTCTTGTTGCATCAGTTGGGTGCCATATATTTGTGGGCGACCTTGAGATACTAAATACCGGTCTTCCATGTATGCAAGTGAACTTCTATCAGCATTATTTTCAAAAACGGCTTGTCTATAATATTTTAAAAATTCTGGCATATACGTATAAGAATGTTGAGCTATCAACCATGCCTGCTTTGACCCGTTTCGACCAACAAGTTTCCATGAGGGAAATCCATACTCTGCAATCAGTTCTTGTAGTTTGATTGTGTTGATTGAGTCAATTTTATTCATTTGTTCACTGATTTCGTCAGTCCATCCCTGTTCGTTTATCTTTTGTCTGATGGTTTGGTCTATTTTTGCCATAATGACCAATGAATCAATAAATGGTTGGCACTTTTGTTTTTCGGCAATCTGGATAAGAGAATCCAAGGTAGGCCAATAGTCACGTTTTCGTAAGTTTATATTTTCAAAAAAATCTTGATTGAAATCTTGCCTTTCCAAACCATTTGATTGAACAAGTCTATATAGCAATGCTTTTGCCTTTACGGAGTCGCTAGACTTTTCTGCGGAAATATAATATTTCCATAAGTCATGGAAATAGGTTATCGACTCAGTGGAATCAACGGAAGAGAACAAGGTATAAGCCGTTGTAATTTCAGAAGATTGGTATGCTTTTACAGCTTCATATAACAATGAAGTATTTTGCGCTTTTATAGTCAGAAACAATGTAAAAAAAACAAATAAAAAGAAGATTTTTTTCATAGTTATACCAAAAAATGTATTTGGGCAGAAATATGTCTCTGCCCAAAGGAATTCCACACTTACGGTCTTGAAATATTTGTTGTATCTGTAGCTGTTGTATCACTTGGCATACTGCTGAAATCAGGATCCTGAAATTTCAAAGTATGTTTATCCAAATGCCAATCATTCGGTTGACCAGAAGGTCCATCTGTCTTAACCCAATAATCTTGGTACGTCCAATTCCAAGATTGTTGTCCTCCAACAACATTTCTTGGATTTTCAATTTTTAAATGTTCAAATTCTTTTAACAATTTATCTTTTTTCATCTTTCTCAAAATTTGGCGATGTCCCTGCGGGGGGCACCTGTTTTAGGGAATAAGTAATAGGGAATAGGTAATAGGGAGTAGGTAATAGGGAGTAGGGAGTATGTGTTGAGTTTTCTTATTCACCTTTTTGCTCCGCCAAC
>JAKSMH010000104.1 GCA_024400715.1 Bacteroidales bacterium
AACTTGTGGTTCCAAGACCTCCAGCATTGTGCCAAGGCTGTCCTCACATCGATTCCTACAACGCCATCAATGCCGCTATGGAGAAATATGGCAAGGGCAAGGTTTTTGCTGATATCGGATGCTATACTTTGGGCGCACTTCCTCCATACAACGCCATCTATACCACCGTTGACATGGGTGCCTCCATCACGATGGCCAAAGGTGCCGCCGACGCCGGCGTTCGCCCCGTAATGGCCGTCATTGGCGACTCTACCTTCACCCACAGCGGTATGACCTCTTTGTTGGACTGCATCTACGAAAACACCCCCATCACCGTGATGATTCTCGACAACAGCACTACCGGTATGACCGGCGGTCAGGACTCTCACGCATTGGGCGTTTTAGGTGAAATCTGCAAAGGCCTCGGCGTTAAGGAAGACCATATTCACCGTATCACTCCGTTGAAACAACATCACGAAGAAAATGTGGCCATTATCGCTAAAGAACTCGAATACGAAGGCGTTTCCGTTGTCATTCCAACACGTGAATGCATCCAAACCCTCAGCCGTAGAATGAAAAAACAACAGGCCGCAAAAAAATAACAGCCAACGATTCTGACCAATCCATTCCCTTGAAGGATAAACTCAGAACCAAAGACCAAATTGATAATAAAATAAAAATTAGAAACAATGAAAATAGACATTATATTAGCAGGTGTTGGTGGTCAGGGCATCCTCTCCATCGCTACCATCGTCGGTCGTGCCGCTGTTAAAAGAGGCATGTATATGAAACAAGCCGAAGTTCACGGTATGAGCCAACGTTGCGGTGACGTACAATCTCATTTCCGCCTGTCCGACCAGGAAATAGCTTCCGACTTAATTCCTATGGGAAAAGCAGACCTCATCATCTCTGTCGAACCTATGGAATCTTTGCGCTATCTTCCCTGGTTAAACAAGGAAACCGGCTGGTTGATCACCAACGACCAAGCATTCGTCAACATTCCCAACTACCCCGATTTTGACAAATTATCGGCAGAACTGAACAAACTGCCCAACAAGGTGGTTATCAATGCCGACAAGATTGCCAAAGATCTCGGTTCAGCCCGTTCCGCCAATATGGTTATTCTGGGCGCAGCCTCTCCCTACCTTCAACTTCCTTTTGAGGAAATCGAAGAGGCCGTTAGGGAAAATTTCGCACGCAAAGGCGAAGACATCGTCAATGCCAACATCGCCTGCTTAAGAGCAGGACGCGAATTCGCAGAGAAAAACAAATAGTCTGATTCAGACATTCCGTAGTTATAATGAACAACCTATCTGAATTTTTAAAAAGAAATTTTCATATTTTTCTATTTGTAATTTTACAGATAGGTTGTATCATTATGATTACATCAAGTGTAAAATACACCAGTTTCGTCGTGGCCAACATCTGCCAAAGCATCGTTTCCCCTATCAACGAAAAATGGCAGAATGTCATTCGACATTTTTCGTTGGAAGCGGAAAACAAACAATTGGTACAACAAAATATCGCTCTTCTGAACGAACGAGATAATGCTTTCGTTTTTAAAGACGATTCTCTTTATACTGAAATTCAAGAAGATACGGCAAAAAAGGAAAAAGTTCGCCTATATGACTATTCCGCTGCCAATATCGTTTACAAAACCACTGATAAGACACACAATTACATCATTATTGACAAAGGACGTCAAGACGGCATCACGACAGACATGGCAGTACTATCCGCCGGTGGCGTTTTGGGAGTTGTCAATGATGTGACGGAACATTTCGCTTCCATCATCTCACTCCTCCACCCCGATGCCCGTATCAGTGCAAAAATAGTGTCTGCCAACCAAATCGGAACCATCGTGTGGGATGGTATCAACCCCAGATACGCCCAACTTCACGATATTCCTCAACACATACCCGTAAAAGTCGGCGACTCCATCGTCACCAGCGGCTACTCCAATATCTTTCCCAAGGATATTCTGGTGGGTATCGTGGCCAATGTCAAAGAAAACAGTCATAGCAGCTTCTTGAACATCAAGGTTCAACTGGCTACTAATTTCAATAATGTCGATAAAGTTTACCTCATCCGTAATATTTATACGAATGAAATGGAAGAACTAAAAAACAACTTCAAAGAAGATGAGTAACACAACCGCCAACATACTTCGCTTTCTGCTTGTTTTGTTAGCACAAATTTTTGTGTTCAACTATATTCATCTTTTCAGTTGCGTCAATGCCTATATATATCTGCTGGCACTATTGATGCTCCCCTTCGACCTTCCCCGTTGGTTACAGTACCTGATTGGCTTCGTCACGGGTTTCATTGTGGATATGTTCTCTATGACCTACGGTGTAAACGCCTCCGCCTGTACCCTGATGATGTTGCTCAGACCCCATATCGTTGCTGCCCTCAATGGACGCAAAAACGACGACACGGTAGATAAGCCCTATCCCGGCTCCAAGGATTTCCCTTGGCTGCTTTTATATACCCTGATTCTAATCTTGGCACATCAAATCGTTGCCGTTATGTGGGAAGCCTTTACATTCCGCCATTTTTGGAAGACCTTGCTGGTCATTTTAGGCAATACCGTTTTGACAAGCTTTGTCATTCTTTGCTGCCAATACATTTTTATTCCTGTCAAAAAACATAATTAATAATCAATATGAAACCAAAACTCGTAGTCGGAAACTGGAAAATGAACAAGTCATTTGACGATGCTCAAGACTTGATTATCGATATTCAAGATGCCTTAAAAGACAGAAAACTCCAAACGGAAGTCGTCCTATGTCCTCCCTTTGTCTATATGGAACTGCTCACCGACATCGCAGAAGAAGAGGACAGCCAGTTTTACGCGGGCGCGCAAAACTGCAGCGAGCATGAAAGCGGTGCCTATACAGGGGAAGTTTCCGCTGAAATGTTAGCTTCTATGGGTGTGGAATTCTGTATTGTAGGACATTCTGAAAGAAGAAAATATTTTGGCGAAAACAATGCAAGTATCGCCCAAAAAATTAATTTATTGCTTGCCAACGACGTTGTTCCTATTGTTTGCTGCGGAGAATTATTGGAAGAACGCAAAAACGGAAAGCATACAGATGTGGTAAAACAGCAAATCGAAGAAAGTCTGTTCCATTTGAAAGCCTCAGAATTTGAACGTGTTATCATTGCCTACGAACCCGTGTGGGCCATTGGGACAGGCGAAACCGCCACGCCGGCACAGGCTCAGGAAATGCATGCCTTCATCCGTTCCCTCATTGAAAAGAAGTACGGCACCGAAATGGCTTACAACACCTACATCCTCTATGGTGGAAGCTGCAATGCCAAAAATGCCGTGGACTTATTTATGCAACAAGACGTTGATGGCGGACTCATCGGAGGTGCTTCCCTCAAGGCGACAGACTTTGTAGCCATCATCGAAGCCGGCGAAACGGTTATCAAAGACAATTAAACCTTTTGACATTGATATTGTCATTATAAAAAATGGTCATCAAAACAGGCAGCGAATTTCCGCTGCCTGTTTTTTTGTCGATATGGGCGACTCCCCTTATTGTATTCTTGAGGTTGCACACTAAAACAGCTGCGTGATATCAATACGTAGAAAATCATCAAGACTGATACCTCCAGTTCCGATGATATAAGAATGCTTTGGGTGGAATTTCGTTTCAAATAGCGAAATCCCCTTGTTGGTTGTTCGTCGTCCACTTTTAACTTCCAATGCTATACATTCTCCATCGGCAACTACAATAAAGTCAACTTCGTTATCACGTTCACGCCAATAATAGACCTGATAATCTTCCTCATCAGACAAACTAAGAAGGTGGGCTCCAACTGCGGATTCAACCCAGCGGCCCCACATTTCCGCATCAGAACGAACCTTTTCAAAGCGTTCGCGGTGAAACGCAGTCAACAAAGCATTGTTATAGACTTCAAATTTGGGTGCCGAATTGTACTTTCTGGCCTCATCTGATGAGTATTTCTGCAATCCACACAACAATTCACATTGATTGAGGATATCCAAATAATTGGCCAGGGTAGTAACATTGCCAGCATCCTGAAGTTGACCCAACATTTTTGTAAGAGACAACTCCATCGAAGAATACCCGCATCCCAATTGAAACAAGCGTTTCATAAGAACAGGTTTGTATATATTGGAAGTTAGAATAATGTCTTTTTCTATGGCTGGGGCTACTATACTGTCTTTAATATATCGTTTCCATCGTGCTTCATCTCTGATGAACGCCGTAGATCCAGGGTAGCCTCCAAAATAAATATACTCATCAAGTGTCAATCCAAAAGCCTGCCTCATCTCGCTGTATGACCAATGCCCCATCCGTATCAGTTCAAATCTCCCCGCTAAAGACTCCTTGAGTCCACTTTGCAGCATTAACCGCGAAGACCCCAGCAAGACGACCTTTAGTTCAATATGATTTGAACAATCCCAATCCCATTCTTCTTTAACAGCTTCGCTCCAATTTGCATTTTTTTGGATTTCATCAATAACCAATAAATGTTCCTTTTGCAGATTAGCAGTCATTGTGCCGCGCACGGATTGCCAAACGCGATTAATCCACCCATTGTCCGTGCTTTCCACATTATCGGCTTTGACTAAGGTAAAAGGAATAGAACAATCCGCCAATACCTGGTCTATGAGTGTTGATTTTCCAACCTGACGAGGTCCTAACAGGACTTGAATTTTATTCCTCGGTTCGTTGATACGGGAAATAATGACATCATATTGTTTGCGTTTAAATATCATAATGCTCAATTTTTAGTTACAAAATGTTCAATTCAACAATACAAAATGTTCAATTCTCAGTTACAAAATGTTCAAATTAACGATGCAAAAATACTAATTTTTATGATATTACGAATATTTTTTTGAATATATCAAAAAAAAATTTCCAGCACCAAACCAACTCAAATTCATCATTTACCCATTTGTCACTTTTTGTCATTTTTATAACAAGTTTTATTGAATTTCTGACAATTTTCCAATTGTTTTAAAATTTGATTTTAGCACTTTATTTTCAAAACTTTATATTCTATCTTTGTACCATCTTCAACCTCGTGGAGATGGCATCTCTCCGAGATGCCGTGGTGAGTGCGGATGCCCAGACCCCACATCTCGACTCTCTGCGTTCGTCCAGATGTGGGATTACGAAGGTATGTTCTCTTCGAGAACGGAGACCGTGGTGAGTGGAAGAGGATGGTCAAAGTCCTAAGTGACTCTCGACCTCGAAGAGGTCGCATCTCCCTAACCCCAGATTAGCGATAGCGTAATCTGGGGCCGCAATATGCATAGCAACATCTGTGCTGTGAAAAACGATAACATCATCTCGGCGGTGACAGCTCCAACGAAATCGCCAGCATCTCGGAGAGATGCCACCTAAGGGAATACGTATTTAGTTTGCAAAAATACAAAATTATTTCCTTCCGAAATCGGCGGGAATCTCCCCCCAGCTTCGGGTGT
>JAKSMH010000105.1 GCA_024400715.1 Bacteroidales bacterium
GGATTATCTGTATATAGGTTCTTTTATTCGTCAACTTCAGCAAAAAAAACAAAGTCAACGACCTATTCCTGTATCTTGTTTCACTGCTACTGCCAAACCGAAAGTTATTTCTGACATTTGCGATTATTTTAAGGCGGAATTAGGGCGAGAACTGAAGATTTTAGCGACCGCCGCAACCCGAACCAATTTGCATTATGCGGTGATTCATACAGAAACAGATGAACAGAAATATAATACTTTGCGCCATCTGATTAGTGCAAAAAATTGTCCAACAATTGTTTATGTTTCTCGTACGAAAACAACGATAAAACTGGCAGAAAGATTGGAAAGAGATGGGTTTTTGGCTCGTCCTTTCAATGGCAAAATGGAAGCGGCGGATAAAATTGAAAACCAAAACGCTTTTATTGCGAACAAGGTTCAGATTATTGTTGCCACTTCGGCATTTGGAATGGGCGTCGATAAAAAGGATGTGAAACTGGTTGTCCATTATGAAATATCAGATTCTTTGGAGAATTATGTTCAAGAAGCGGGACGTGCCGGTCGAGATGAACATCTGCAAGCGGATTGCTATGTTCTGTTCAATGATGCGGATTTAGACAAACATTTCATTTTGCTAAATCAGACAAAACTGAGTATCAGCGAAATACAGCAAGTTTGGAAGGCCATTAAGGATTTGACGAAGAAAAGGAAGGATGTGCAGTGTTCAGCTTTGGAAATTGCTCGTCAGGCGGGTTGGGACGATGCGGTAGTAGATGTTGAAACTCGAGTCAGGACGGCCATTGCTGCATTGGAAAAAGCTGGCTACGTTGAGCGTGGACAAAATGTTCCTCATATTTTTGCCAGCGGTATTCTGGTGAAAAATATGGAGGAAGCCCGCCGCAAACTAACCCAATCTGAACTTTTTGCCAATGAAAATGAAAGAGAACAGGCTATCCGAATTATCAAATCATTGATTACCAGTAAAAACACTACTCAAAATGGAATCGATGACGCGGAATCAAGAGTTGACTATTTGGCGGATATGCTGGGAATTCCCAAGGAAAATGTCATTTATTCTGTTAATTTAATGAGGCAGGAAGGCATTTTGGCTGATACTTTTGATATGTCGGCAATTATTTTTAGGGAAAATTCGCTGAATAAGTCGAAATTATTGTTGGATAAATTCGCAAGATTGGAGAATTTTTTGATAAAGCAATTTTATGGCGATTATAATTCATTAACAATTAAAGAGTTAAATGAATTAGCTATTAAAGAAGGAGTGAAAGATTCTTCAGTTAAAAATCTGCGGACATTGCTTTTTTTCTTAATTATCAAAAAATACATACGCAAAGAAGATAAAAAAGATAGTGAATCATCACGTGCTTTTCCTACAATAGATTATCAAATATTGAGTGGGAAATTTCGACAGCGTATTGATATTTGTCGCTTTATCGTTGATTTTTTATACCAATCTGCCAATCATCAATCTGAAAATGACGAAATTATGGTTTCTTTTTCCGTAGTCAATTTGTTGGATATGTATAAGAAGCAGATTTTTATGGATTTTGATCGGCAGAAAATCCAATTGGAAGATATTGAGGAGGCGTTGTTGTATTTGTCAAAAATTGGCGCGCTTAGATTGGAAGGCGGTTTCCTGGTATTGTATAATGGAATGCAGATTAAACGCTTGGTCGAAAACAAAGTCTTATTTAAAAAAGACGATTATCGTTTGTTGGATGAATTTTATAAGCAAAAAATCCAACAAATCCATATTGTGGGTGAGTATGCCAATTTGATGGTAAAAAGTTACGATGCAGCTCTCCAATTTGTTCAAGATTATTTTCAGACGGATTTTAAGAAATTTATCAGTAAGTATTTTAAAGGAGAACGTTCATCTGAAATAAAAAGGAACATCTCGCCTCAAAAATTTCAGAAAATTTTTGGAGAGTTATCAGAGGTACAGAGCAATATTATCAATGATAAGGATTCTCGTCGTATCGTTGTTGCTGCTGGGCCTGGAAGCGGTAAAACACGGGTTTTGGTACACAAACTGGCTTCATTGTTGATTATGGAGGATGTAAAGCATGAACAATTGCTGATGCTGACCTTTTCGCGAGCAGCTGCTACCGAATTTAAGATGAGGTTGATAGAGCTGATTGGCAATGCCGCTTATTTTGTTGATATAAAGACGTTTCATTCTTATAGTTTTGACATTTTAGGAAAAATTGGGAATCTGACGGATTCGCAAGATGTAGTAAAACGAGCGGTGGAGGCCATTAACCAAAACGAGGTGGAACAAGGCAAGATTACAAAGACGGTGTTGGTCATTGATGAGGCACAGGATATGGATGAAAATGAATATGCCTTAGTACGCGCACTTATGCATTATAACGAAGATATGCGCGTAATAGCCGTAGGCGACGATGATCAGAATATTTATGAATTTCGTGGCTCCAGCTCTTCTTATTTTCGTTCTTTAATGACTCAAGATCAGGCGATTAAGTATGAAATGGTGGAGAATTATCGTAGTGCGAAGGCGATTGTTGAGTTGGCAAATCAGTTTGTGCATCGCATTATCAGTAGGATGAAAAAGTCGCCAATTCATTCTATGTTTGCAGAAGTGGGTGTGGTTGAATTGGTTAGACATCAAAGCAATAATTTGGAAATACCTGTGGTTCAGAACATTTTGAATGTCCGTCCTACAGGGAAAACGTGTATTTTGACGAATACTAATGAAGAAGCCTTGCGTCTTGTCGGTTTGCTGCGTCAGCATCAGTTGCCTGCAAAATTGATACAGTCGCTTGACGGTTTTCGTTTTTATGATTTGGCCGAAGTGCGTTATTTTATGAAGGTTATTCGGACAAAACTCACTTCTCCTATGATTTCTAATGAATTATGGGAAAATTCTAAAGAACAAACACAACAACATTTTCAGAAAAGTACTTGTTTGCCTATTATTCGTCAATTTTTCTTGACTTTTGAAAAAATCAACAATAAAAAATATTTTACTGATTTACAGGAATTTACCAATGAGTCACAAATTGAGGATTTTTTGGAAGATGAAAAAAACACCATATTTGTTTCCACTATTCATAAAGCCAAAGGTCGAGAATTTGATACGGTTTTTTTGATGTTGAATCAGGTGAATATAAGTGAAGATGCCGATTTTAGAAAAATTTATGTGGGCATAACTCGAGCAAAAAATGAATTATTCATTCATTGCAACAATGATTTGTTTAAGGGAATTCATTTTCCGGGTATGAAAGAAACCAGAGATAATAATATTTATCCCGAGCCACAGCAAATTATTTTGCAATTAACGCATCGGGACGTGTTTTTGGCTTTTTTCAAGGATAAAAAGAAACAAATTTTTTCTTTGAGCAGTGGAAGTTCATTATTTTTAGTGAAATATGACTTTTTTGCTGAAATTAATGAACAAAAATTCTGTGTGGCGCGAATGTCGAGGGCTTTTACCGAATATTATGAGGGCTTGAGAGGCAAGGGTTACGAGTATGTTTCATCACGTGTACGTTTTATCGTCGCGTGGAAAGGGGAAGATGACACGGAAGAAAGTGCGGTCATTTTACCTGAATTGGTAATGCAAAAGCATTCATAGGTTCAATAAGCTTGGGTATTGAAATTTTGTGTATCTTTGCGAGTTGTTTCTGACAGCATTAAAGGACTTCGTGCTGCCGTGAAATTTCTTTAACTAATTATGTTCCGAGGTCCGTAGAAGTGTTATGAATATTATAGATCAAATCAAGGCAAAGGCAAAAACCGTCAACAAGCGTATCGTCTTGGCAGAAGGCGAAGAAGAAAGAACCCTCAAGGCAGCCGACATCATTATCGAAAATGGCTATGCCGGTATCGTTTTATTGGGTAATAAGGCTAAAATTGAAGCGGAAGCCGCTGAATGGAATTTGAAAAATATCGGCAAAGCCGAAATTATCGACCCTATGGACAATCCTAAAAAGGAATTCTATGCCGAAATGCTTTGCGAAATCCGTAAGAAAAAAGGTATGACCATCGAGGAAGCCCGCAAATTGGTGGAAGATCCTTTGTATTTGGCTACTCTTTTGATTAAAAACGGTGATGCTGACGGTGAAGTTACCGGTGCTCAGCACTCAACGGGTGATGTTTTGCGTCCTGCTTTCCAAATCGTGAAGACTTTACCAGGTATTTCCGTGGTTTCAGGTGCTTTCATTATGTGTTTCCCTGATAAGAAATGGGGTGATAATGGCATTATGGTTTTTGCTGATTGTGCTGCCGATCCTAATACGGATGAAAACAAATTGGCTCAGATTGCCGTTGTTACCGCTCAGACCGCCCGCAACATCGCCGGTATCGAACCTCGTATCGCTATGTTGAGCTTCTCTACCAAGGGTTCTGCCAAACACGAATTGGTTGACAAGGTGGTGAATGCTACCCGCATTGCCAAGGAAATGGATCCAACTTTGGTTATTGATGGCGATTTGCAGGCCGATGCCGCCATTATCCCTTCAGTGGCCGAAAAGAAAGCTCCGGGAAGTCCTGTTGCCGGTAAGGCAAACGTCTTGGTATTCCCTTCTTTGGAAGTTGGAAATATCGCCTACAAGTTGGTTCAACGTATGGCCGGTGCCGATGCGGTTGGTCCCGTGATGCAGGGTATGGCAGCTCCTATCAATGACTTGTCTCGCGGTTGCTCCGTTGATGATATTGTAAGTTTGGTTGCCATTACAGCTTGTCAAGCTGCTGGAAAATAATAGATTATGAAGAAAGTTATAGTTTTTTTGCTGCTCTTCTTTTTATTTCAGGGATTATGGGCGCAGAATGTGGATGTCAATGTGCCACTTCCCAAAAGTATGCGCACGGTTTCTACTCCGGGAGACGATGCTATGAATAATAGGAAAGTCAAATTTCAAACCGGGGGTAACTTCAATTTGCAGATTGGCAATCCTATGGGTTTTTGTTTGCAGCCCAAAATTGGTGTAATACCAGTAGATTGGTTGATGATAGGAGCCAACGTTTCTTATACCTTACGTTGGTATATCCCTCAAAAATGGGTGGGTCATACTTTTGGGGTCAATCCCTTTGTTGAGGCGTACCTGTTTCAACGTCAGTTTATTATCCACGCTGGATACGAATGGGTGAATTATCAGCCGTATATGTACGAAGCACAGCGCACCAATTCACACGTAGTTTTGGCTGGTGCCGGGTATAGAACCAATATCACGGCTCATTCAAGTATGAACTTTTTGATATTATTACCTGTATATCAGTATAATAGTGATGGATTTAGGTATTATGCCAATTGGTACACGCCGCAGGTGAGAATAGGTTACAACTATACTTTCTAGAATGTCTCAATTCAGATTTTATATTAATACGGCGAGAAAATTGTTGAGAAATGAAAACAACAAATTTTCTCGCCCTATTGTTTCTATTTCTATTGCCGGTGTGGCCCTGGGAATTGTCGTGATGATT
>JAKSMH010000106.1 GCA_024400715.1 Bacteroidales bacterium
GGTAAATTAAGATCAAATTATGTTGCTGAAAAAATCGCTATAGCAAGATTGCTAGAAGGTGTTGCCGATGAAGCGGAAACCGTTTATTGTGCATTGGGTCAATGTCAATCTGGTTCAGTCGAAATTTGGGACCAAAAACAGGCTTTCCATAAATATGGCTATAAAGAAGCAAAAGTGGTAAGACAAAGGTATCATTGGAATAATTGGGGAAACATGATGAAAAAAGAACTCGATAATGGCAGACCAATTTGTTATAGAGCAGGAATAATTAACGGACATTTTTTTGTAATGGATGGATATAAAAGCGATGACTATTTCCATGTGAATTTAGGAAAAATTAACAATACTATTGATTGGTACACCTTTGAAGATATTGCAGAACAGTTCGGAGGAATAATTAACGGATGGCAATGCGCAATTATAAACATATATCCAACAGTAAACGCCTCTTATAGTTATTGCGACTACCTGGCAGACCAAAGCATTCAGGAGGTGCCATCACTTATAGATTATTATAGAAATTTCCCAAACTATGAACCGTATGACATAACACCAAGACATAGTAAAGTATTGAAAAGCGTCACCGAAGAAGAAGATCCTGATGGAAAATACAGAACTATCCCAAGTGGCAAACTTGCAGCTTATAAAGCAAAGGATAAAATTGTATTGAGACCAGGTTTCCATGCTGAATACGGCTCAAATTTCACCGCTACCATTGATGATTGCAAATTGTGTGATGGTAAATCGGATATTCAATACAGCACTGAAAGAAATGAATACTCCAATGGTGACGATGAAAAACTGTATGATTACCTGAATAGCAAAAATGAAAGTGGAAACGCACAGCAAGAAATTACAGTATTTCCTAACCCAACCACTTCCTCGTTCTTTGTTTCAGTCAAAGACGGCACAATCAAAAGATGTGAAATATTCAATCTTTTCGGTACTGAAATAATGAGAATTGACGAAATGGATAACGGAACAATAAATTGTTCAAATTTGGTTCCGGGAATCTATATGCTCAAAGTAACAACCACAAACGGCAAAACGTTGTTCACGAAAATCATCAAAAACTAACAAAATCATTATGGCTTAGAGGCCCTAGGAAGCCCTTACACTTATGAAAACATAATTATCCGTCACATATCTTAAATCCCATTTTTAATCCCATTTTATCTTGCTTAATTATGCTTACACAAAACAACACAACCCAGAGTCCGGTTCTTGCACATACATCAAAGACTGATAGGATGCTGCAAGACAAATTCGACAAATTAACCACAAAAAAACTTGTTGAGATTCCTTTTGAACATCGAGAAGTTTTTGTCGAATACTGCCAAATAAGAAACGTTTTCCCGTGTGGTGGCCTCATTACTGATGACAACGCCATACAATACTTCTATCTTGACTAAGATTGAAAGTAATTCCCCCTATACGGCCATCATCCTGAAATCAGAATGATTTTAGCCGTAGTAACCCTTACTATATCAAACATAAATCTAACATGTATGGAAAACGTAAACGAAAATTGGTTTGACACCTACCGCGCTGCTATGCAAAAACAGCAATACGATAAAGCAACAGAAGCCTATCAGGAACTGCCAACTATCCGTAAAATGTTTACCGCTGCACCGCACGATCCAAGTCCTGAGACAACGGCTGAAAGCCTGGCCCAAAAATATGTACAACAATTCAATGCTGCATATAGCATCGGACAACGAAAAGATTTTCCAAACGGCGAATCACTTCAAATCACAATGAACTATAACACTGAAAGCTTACAGCCAGTGTTAGTTATGACATACTATGATGGAGCATGTGCATTTCAAGAACGAAAAGCGTTTGAATCAGATGGCACAAAAAAGGATTGGCCAATTGAATATCCATATTCAGAATTTGGAATAACTGGTAGGCAGACTGACCTGTCTCATTCGGCAAATCGTGAAACCATTGAAAGAGGCTATGCTTTATACGACAAACTGACTGAGGTTATTGGCCAAAGCCTACAAATGGGTAAAGCGGTCTCTATCAAAAGCGTAGAAGAACCATCAGAAAAAACCGTTTCCAAGCTGGAATCCAACCGATACGGCGAAACTTCCGTAACACCCGCCAAGGACAAGGAACTTTTCAATTTTATTGAAAGGCACCTTCAAAACGACAAGCAACATGATGGTTTGTATGTCTTTATCACAAACCAAAATGACCAAGATGGACTTCATATCGAGTCTTTCCATAAACAAGGCAAAGAAGCCATCAGAAACAACGATGAAACTTTCGTCCCTTTTTGGAAATTGCAACCGGAAAAGGTCTATGCTCTGAGTATTGAAACACAACAAGTAGAACACCTGAAGCAAGGCGAAGAAACCGCACCAGTGGACGACCATCATTTATTTCTGACAAAAAATGCAGCCAAGGGGTTTTATCAAGATTCCAAAGATGTCTTTGATGATGAAACAATAACAATCGGCAGGATTATTTCTGGTAAAGTCGAAGATAAGGCTTTGGTTACTGATAATGATACAATTGCTTCTTTGGTAAAAACAGCATTGGCTTATGTCAATGGAAATGTTTCACAGAAAGAACAACTTGATATTGTGCGGCACGAAGGGTGGCATATCAACAATGCTATAGCCGACAATATTTTCAATGGAAGTGTTTTTGTCAAAGATCCATCCTTTGAACTGCTGCCAAAATTATCTTCATCCTATGCCGATATTTATTATGGCCAAAACTTTCAAGCCGGACGAAACGAAATTTCCATCAAGGAACTGGCCGAAGAACTCCATTTCACATGCGACACAAAAGACAAATTGGGGCTGAAAGAACTAACCTATCGTTTGCATACTGAAAATGACAATCCAGCTGAACTTGCCGAACCAGCCTATCTTGTCGAACAAAACTTCACTCTCAAAATCAACGAACCATACAATGCCAAGATCAATTCTTTCGACTTGCAGGTTGACAAAATAATAAACGACAACCATTTCAGCACTATCGAAAAGAAAGGTAATTCTGTTGATGACTTCATTCAATTGATGGTTAATTATGGTTCTTATGAGGCTGTGAAAGCAATCGAAATGCGTAGGCCTGAAATTGAGACGAAACGTATCTTTGATTACGAAACCGCTTCAATCTTACATCGCACCGGCTTACAATCCGATTTCGCTGAAAAATACGGATTTAGCCGTGAAACAATGCAAGCATTTTCAAAACATATGGATGCCGCCATTGACACCCAAAATCCAAACGCTGGTCTTTATGTTTCTTTCCCTTACGTTGAGGTTAATAAAGACTATAACCTTGAAGGTCATAAATATGTGACCTTTGGCGGTGTTGACTCTGATAGGAATTACAAAAGTGATATGGTTGATAAAACTAACCTTACAATCACCAGTGAATTTTATTCAAAAAATGGTAATGCGGTTGATGGTTCAATCAATACTATAGCAAAGAACGCATCAGTCTGGCTGGCCACCAATGCCGAAAAGGGAAATGATGTCAACACCATCATTTTCGCCAACTCTGCCGTTGACGCTATGAGTGTGGCCGAAATGAAAAAGGTTGATTTGGAACACACGGCTATTGTTTCTGTTGGCAAACTTGCCAAAGAGGAACAAATAAAGGGTGTTTTAGAACTATTTCCAAAGGCCGAAATACATACGGCCTACAAAAATTCTCTGTTCGGAGAACTATCTGCTATCCGTACCGCTGCGGCCATCAATAATACTGATGCTAAAATAAGTATAACCGATGACAACAAAATCAGGATTGTTTCAAATGGCAAAACTGATGTTCTTACCGCGCAAAAAGGTATGGCCGAAAAATATATCATGGCACACAACCTGACAGAAAAACTGCCTACCCAAAACATACACCACCCTAACGGCCATACTTTCAATGATGACCTTAAAGCGGGTTACAAAATGTCTGAAATGAAACAACAAAAAAACGAAGAAAACCATAGCCGAGGGTTAAAAATTTGATTGTATAAAATTAAAAAATCTCATATAAATCTTATAAAATGGAAAAATTTGAAATATTTTACAAATGTGATTATGAACCTCCTAAAGCTGAGGTTATCATGATTGAAGATGAAGGTCTTCTTTGTGCATCATCTGAAGAAGAACTTACTGGAGGTATCGAAACCTTTGTCATCGGTGGCGGTGACTGGGGCGGCTGTGGCGGCCTTGAAGGTTTTAATACTAGCGAAGGCGATTGGGGAAGCAGTGGCAATAGCGGCGGCGGACTCGAAGAAATGACTACATCAATTGGAATGTGGTAAAAAAAAGAAACAACAATTATTATCAAATTTAAATTATTTAATATGAAGAAATTAACATTATTCTGCATGATGGCTTTGGTTCTGACAGTCATTTCATGCAAAAAGGAAAAGGAAACCGAGAAAGGTTTTCGTGCAACAACAGAAAGTCATGCTGTTGTAGGCAATGGCAAAACCCATCTTGAAGGATTGAACGTGGAATGGACCACAGATGACATCATCTTGGTATTCAGTGGCACCTGTTCAGATGGCATGAGATTTCAAACTAACGACAATGGCACTACGGCAGAATTCAATGCTGTTGGTACTTTGCCTGATAACTTCTACACAGCTCCGTATCAGGCTTTTTATCCTACAGATGCGTTTAGGGTTAGAGATAACGACATTCTGCTTTCTTTGCAAAATGTACAACCTTACGAAGCCAATGGTTTTGCAAATAATTCAAACCCAATGGTAGCCGTATCGAATGACACATATTTACCATTTAGAAATGTCTGCGGCATTTTGAGGTTGAATCTGTATAGTGAAACGCGGCCTGAAATTCAGGAAATCCTTATTACATCAAATGATGACAATGAAAATTTGTGGGGCAATGGTCGAGTAACAATCAGTAACGGAATTCCATCACTTGGTTCACTTTCAAGTGGTCGCAACTCTGTTACTTTAACTTGCGATGGCGTTCGCTTAGGTAGAGACATAAGTAATGCAACAGAATTTAATATCATTCTTCCGCCTGGAACCTTGTCAAGAGGATTCAATGTTAAAGTCACTGATATGGATGGCAATGTGTACGAGAGAACCGCATACGGCGACCAAAACACCATTGCACGCAACGAAATCAAAATAATGCCTGCACTGGAAGTAAACACAGAAACTCCTGAACCACCAGCGGCAGATCTTCCAAAGGTAAAAACAGCAGGCATTGACAATATAACAACTAACTCAGCAACAGGCGGCGGTAACGTAACCGCAGACGGCGGTTTCAGTGTAACCGCCCGAGGCATCTGCTGGAGCACATCACAAAACCCAACAATAAGTAACAACCATACCACTGATGGAACCGGCTTGGGGAGTTTCCTCAGTTCCTTGACAGGTTTGACGGCCAACACAACTTACTATGTAAGGGCTTACGCT
>JAKSMH010000107.1 GCA_024400715.1 Bacteroidales bacterium
TCGAAGCTGCCAAAGCAGGTTGGTGGATCCTCATCATCTATTACTTCTTCATGACCGTGGCCGAATTGTTCATTTCTCCACTTGGTTTGTCATTCGTTTCAAAAGTGGCTCCAAAACACCTCCTTGGTCTCTGTCAAGGTTTGTGGTTAGGTGCTACCGCAGTAGGCAACGGCCTTTTGTGGCTCGGACCTCTGATGTACAACAAATGGCCTATTTGGGAATGCTGGGCAGTATTTATGGGCGTATGCCTCATTTCTATGGGTGTGATGCTCGGTATGGTCAAATGGCTTGAAAGAGTTGCTAAATAAAAAAACAATCAATAAATCACGAAAAAGGCTTCCTTTATGGAGGCCTTTTTGGTTTTTATTAATATGGTATAGATAAAAATGTTATCTTTGCCAAAATTTATTGTATGGCTCTAAATACTATCAATGTTGCTGATTTTGAATGGCAAATTATCATGAATCCCAACGCCTGCGAGAGGAGGAACTTTGACGAATGGACTGATATTATTGCCAAATTGGAGCAACATCATATTCAATATAAAGTACACTATTCCGACGGCAGCCACGCCGGCATCAAGATTACCAAAAACCTGTGCCGCGACGGCTACCGCTATTTTCTTGTCGTGGGTGGCGACGGAACCATCAACGAAGTGGTCAACGGCATTTTCGGTTCACGCGTGAACACCAACGAGGTCTTTTTGGCCGTCATCCCGCACGGACGGGGCAACGACTGGGCAAGAACTCACCATTTCCCTGTCAATCAATTGGATACCATAGACGGATTTATTAAAGGAAATTTCACCCCCCACGATATTGGTTTAACCAAGGTTTACCAAGAAGGAGATATGCTCGAAAAACGCTATTTCCTCAATATCAATAGCTATTGCTATTCCGCCGAGGTCATTTATGAAACCATCTACAACAAACCGCTATTCAAAAAGATTTCCGTTTATCTATTGCGGGCTATCACAACCCTTTTCAAATTCAAATTCAAAAAGATAAACATTAAGTCTGAAGAATTTCAATATGAAGGAATGCCCTTTATGATGGTCGTAGCTATCTGTCAATACAATGGCGGAGGTATGCGTCAAGCTCCCCAAGCCCAATACGACGATGGGCTTTTTGATGTGGTTATCATTCCTAAAATCAGTAAAATGACCGTGATTAGAAAAATTAAATACATCTTCACGGGAGAGCATCTCAAAATGATTGAAGGAGTTCAGTTTTTCCGTACCAACAAATTAGTCATCGACTCTTCTCCCTACATTTTGGGAGAAATGGAAGGTGAGCTTTTGGCACAAGGGCGTTATGAAATCGAAATGCTGCCCAATTCTCTTAATATTTTGACTTTCAACCAACAATAAAATGTTCAACACCACCATTGTCGCAGGTCCTTGCGCTGCCGAATCCTATGAGCAGCTATCCCTTACAGCCAAGGGACTGGTTGAATCATTAGCCGCTCAACAGCAGCAACTGGATTACTTTCGAGCCGGTGTGTGGAAACCCCGCAGCCAACCCGATGCCTTTGCAGGTTGTGGAGAAAAGGCACTGCCGTGGTTGCAAAACATCCAAGAGCAATATGGCATTCCGGTTTGTGTGGAAGTCAATGCTCCCGAACAATTGGACCTTTGCGAAAAGCACCACATCAAGACTATTTGGATTGGCTCACGAACCAGTGTCAATCCTTTCGATATTCAGGAAATCGCATCTGCCATTCAAGGTCGTGACTTTACCGTGATGGTTAAAAATCCAATGATTGCCGACCTCAAACTCTGGATTGGCAACATTGAGCGTTTCAAAAAAGCAGGCATTGCCAAACTCTTTGCCATCCACCGTGGCTTTGCCGACAGTAACGAAAGCGTCTATCGGAACCGCCCCGGCTGGGAAATTGCCATCGACCTGAAAGTTCATTTTCCTGAAATTCCAATTCTTTGCGATCCTTCCCACATCGCCGGAAATCGCCAATATATTGCCCAGCTGTCCCAGTTATCCTTGGATTACGGTTTCAACGGCTTGATGATCGAATCTCATTATCAGCCGGAAAAAGCCCTCAGTGATGCCGCACAACAACTCACCCCGCAAGAACTCGCCCATCTTCTACAACAACTCAACTTTAAAAACAGCACTTCCTCCCCTGCCGAAAATGAATTAAGAAAACAAAGAACACAAATTAACAATATCGATACTCAACTCGGCGTATTGCTTCGCAAACGCATGGAAATTGTTGACACTATCGCACAAATCAAAAAAGAACACAACTTACCCGTTGTCCAACCCGAACAATGGAAAAAGGTTGTGGGAATTTATCAGGACGAATCATTAAAAGATGATGATTTTCAAGATTTTATCAATAATTTCTTAGAACTTCTACATCAATCGTCCGTCAAACGTCAAAGAAAATAATTATGAGTGAACCAAATTTCACCGAAGAGAGAAGCTCACACGGAGAACGAATCCGTACATTTTTCACTATTTTGATATCATGTTTAGGGGGAAGGATCGTGGCCGTGTATTTGCTTCCCTCCAGACAAAAAGGACTATCGCATTCGCAAACCAATAAATTAGACGAAGTCATCAAATATGTCAACGCTTATTATGTTGATACCGTCAATACCGACAAATTATTTGAAACGGCCATCAATGCTATGTTACAAGGACTTGACCCTCATTCCACCTACGCCAATGCCACCGACAACAAGGCAATGATGGAATCTTTAGAGGGAGCGTTTGAAGGTGTAGGCATTCAGTTTAGCATTATGAACGACACCATTATGGTGGTTTCAACCATTACGGGCGGCCCTTCCGAAAAGCAAGGCATTCGTGCCGGCGACAGAATCGTGAAAGTGGATGACAAAGTGGTGGCCGGTGTCGGCATTCAAAACGAAGATGTGATGAAGATGCTTCGTGGCAAGAAAAAAACCACCGTCAAAATCGGCATTATGCGAGATGGTTTCAAACAAGTGTATGACTATACCGTCACCAGAGATGTTATTCCGACCTATACCTTAGACATCGCCTATATGATTGACGACCATACCGGTTACATCAAAATCAACCAGTTTGGTGCTACAACAGGAAAGGAATTCAGCGAAGCCATCAGCAAGCTGAAAAAGAAAGGTATGAGCAAGATGATCTTGGACCTTCGAAGCAATTCGGGCGGCTTCTTAGATGCGGCCATTCAGGTTTGCGATGAATTTCTTCCCAAAGGAGAGATGATTGTCTATACGGAAGGATTGCGCGTGCCCACGGACAAGATTTACGCTACTCGTTACGGCAATTTTGAAACGGGTGAAGTGGTCGTTCTCATCGATGATTTCAGCGCATCGGCAAGTGAAATTGTGGCGGGAGCCATACAGGACAACGACCGCGGCATTGTCATTGGTCGCCGCTCCTTCGGAAAAGGCCTTGTCCAGCGTCAAATCGACTTGGCCGACAAGTCCAGTATCCGTCTCACCGTAGCCCGTTACCACACCCCCTCAGGCCGCTGCATTCAACGACAATATGGCAACGGCACGGAAGCCTACTATGAAGATTTCATCGATCGTTATTACCGGGGCGAAATGAATCATGCCGATAGTATCAAATTTGATGAAAATCAAAAATTTATAACCAAAAAAGGCAGAATCGTTTATGGCGGAGGCGGCATTATGCCCGATTATTTCATTCCTCTTGATGAAGATAGTACACTCAACGCCTTCTATCAAGTCCTGAACTCTTCGGCCATCATTCAATTTGCCTTCAACTATGCCACCGAAAACAAAGCAACTTTGCTCAAACAATACCCTACGGCCAACGATTATGTGCAGGAAATGACCATCAGCAACGACCTGCTTAAACAACTGCTGAATTTCTATACTCAAAAGAATGGCCAAAAGGTGCAGAACATCAACAACGAATCCATCAAAGAACTGAAAATCTGGCTGAAAGCACTCATCGGACGAGACGTATATAAAGATGAGGCGTTTTATCCGGTTATCAATAGCAATGACAAAGCCATCTTAAAAGCATTATCCATCCAAAAGTAAACTTATTATGAAAAATTACCGCGAAAGACTAAAAAACATTACCACTTTTATCTTTGATTTTGACGGAGTTCTCTCGGATGGAAAAATCTGGGTGCTTCCCGACGGAGAACAAGTCAGAGCTACCGGCGTTAAAGATGGATATGCACTTCAATACGCCTTAAAAAAGGGTTATCGTGTGGCCATCATTTCGGGAGGAATCGCCGATTCTATGCGCCTGCGATACAAAAATTTTCCCGGCATAGAAATCTACCTCAGCGTACACGACAAAACGAAAGTTTTTGAGGAATATATGGCTAAACACGGCATCACGGAAAACGAAATCCTAATGATGGGTGATGATATTCCTGATTACGAAATTATGCGTCGCTGCAGCATCAAAACCTGCCCCGCCGACGCTTCTCAGGAAATCAAAGACATCGTGGACTACATTTCGTTTCAAAACGGCGGCCAAGGTGCCGTTCGCGACGTAATTGAACAAACCTTAAAAGCACAAGGTCGCTGGTTTGAAGCCGACGCCTGCATTTGGTAAATATTATGGAATCTTCCATTCTCCGTTACAAGCAATACATTAAATTGGAACGCTCAATGTCGCCCAAAACGGTTGAAGCATACATTCACGACATTGAAAAGCTAAACAATTTTTTGTCTGGAAGAAAAAATTTGGAAGAAGTTCAATTGGAAGATTTACAGGATTTTATGGCTTCATTATATGATGATAAAATGGCCGCACGCAGTCAAGCCCGTATCATCTCTGGACTGAAATCCTTCTATCACTTTTTACTTTTTGAGCACCTCATTGAGCACGACCCCACCGAATTGTTGGACACCCCCAAAATTGGGCGACATCTACCCGAAGTCCTTTCTATCCCTGAAATTGAAGCCATCCTCAACACCATCGACCTCAGCACGGCTGAAGGACACCGAAACAAAGCCATCATTGAAGTGATGTATGGTTGCGGCTTGCGTGTTAGCGAGGTTGTAAATTTCAGATTATCAAATCTTTATTTTACAGAAAATTATATTCGTATTATCGGGAAAGGCGACAAAGAGCGCTTGGTTCCTATTGGACAAACCGCCCAAAAAGCCATTAATTTATATATTGAAGGTCAACGGCAACAAATCAAAATCAAGAAAGGCGAAGAAGATTTCGTCTTTCTTAACCGACGCGGTGCCCGACTTACTCGGGAAATGATTTTTATGATGATTAAAAAGACCGCGGAAGAAGCCGGCGTTACCAAAACCATCAGTCCACACACCTTCCGTCATTCTTTTGCCACGCATTTAGTGGAAGGCGGTGCCGACCTGCGCGCCGTTCAGGAAATGCTCGGCCACGAAAGCATCACTACCACAG
>JAKSMH010000108.1 GCA_024400715.1 Bacteroidales bacterium
TATATTGATATTATTTGTAACTTTGCGACATAATAATTTTAAATCATCATATTATGGAAACAGAAAATTTAGAAATGCTTGAACAAGCAAAAAAGTATTTGAATTCCACTTCAAAATGGATGAAATTTTTGGCAATAATTACGTGTATCAGCGTGGGAAGTATGTTTATTGTGGCCATCGCTATGTTGGCAGGTTCTTCCGTAATGAATCAGTTTGCGGGTTATGAAAATTTCCCGGGGTGGATATTTGGCGTTATATACTTGCTTTTGGCTTGTGTATATGTTTTGCCTATCATTTATATGTTCCGTGCTTCTGCTGCGGCTCGTGATGTCGTGGAACTTAATGACAATGAGATGTTGCTTGAATTTTTAAAGAACAACAAGTCTATTTGGAAATTCTTCGGCATTTTTACGATTGTGTCGCTTGCTTTTGTCGCCTTGTGTGTTCCTATCGCAATCATTGCCGCGGCCGCATTGTAATTATGATTTGTTGAAAAATAGAAATTGGCCCAAGGATAAAAAACTTGGGCTTTTTTTTAAACCCATAAATGTCGTTGGTGTCAAAACCATAGTGATAATTCAATTTAGTGATGAAAAAGATCGTATTGTTAATCTTGATACTTGTATTAGGAGTCTCGTTTTACGGCTGGGCACAAGAACCCACACGTTTTTCCTTGGAAGATTGCCTTCGATATGCCGAAGAGCATAATTACACGCTTCAAAACGCCAAATTAGACCAATCGTCGTCGGAAATATATTACAAGCAGGCCAAATTGCAGATGACGCCTACGATTTCGGCCTCGGCCACGCAGGGATTTTCCAATTCGCATAGTTCTATCAACGGCGGAACCGATTGGACGGGCAATTATGGTATTTCAGCCGGCATCACTTTGTTCAACGGTCTTAATACTTTTAACACCATTAAACAAAGAAAATTGGACGTTACGCAGTCGTCGTTGATGTTCGAACAGTCCAAAAACAATATCAATATTCAAATCGTGCAGACCTTTTTGAATATCCTGATGAATGAAGAACTGCTGTCCTTTCAAAAAGACGTCATCAATAAAAGCCGCGAACAGATGATCCAAGGTCATAATCGCTTTATAGTGGGACAAATTCTTGAAAGTGACTATATGCTTTTGGAAGCGCAGTATATTTCCGACTCCACCAATTATCAGAATACGCTGATTGCCCTTAATAATAGCTACATAAGCTTGAAAGGACTTTTAGCCATTAATTCAATGGAACAGATAGAGGTGATAAAACCCGATACGGCAACGATGATGGAAAATCTGGTTGTTCCGCCGTTGCAGGAAGTAATTGACAGGGCTTTTGACTATTTGCCGGAACTGAAAATCAGTCAAAATCGTGTTGAAAGTGCCAATTACGATGTGAAAATCGCTCAATCTTCTTATTATCCGTCGTTGGGCTTAAATGCCGGAATCAGTACAGGTTATGCGGCCAGTGCCGGTGCTTGGGGAAAACAATTGGGTGAAAGATTGGGCGAAAACGTGGGCCTTTCGTTGAACATCCCAATCTATAATCAAAATAAGGCACGAGCTTCGGTTAAATTGGCAAAGGTTGGCGTGCAACAGGCCGAGAACGATTTGAAGGAAACGCAGTTGGATGTATTGCAAAATCTGCAAAAATATTATCTTGAGGTCAATGAAGCGGCCAACAACTATAAGGTTTCTATGATTAAGGGAAAAGCTTATTATGCCAATTTTCAGGCCTATAATATGAAGTTTATGTATGGAACCATCACCGCGGCAGATCTTTTAACCCAACAAAATAATTATCTGCAGGCATTGAATACGTATATGCAGGATAAATATTCATTTGTGCTGCAACGAAAAATCCTGGACATCTTGATGGGCGTTCCGGTGACTTTGTAATTAGAAAAATAAAAGAAGAAACAATATGGAAGCAAAAAAAAGAAAAAAATGGATTATTGTAGGCAGTGTTATCGCTGCCGTGGTTGTGGTCTTGGTGTTGCTGTTTCTGCATAAAGCAGGGAAATCCAAGCAAATGATGATTAACACGGAAGTCGCGAAAACCGATAGTATTGAGGTGTTGGTTACCGCCACAGGTGAAATCCAGCCGGTTTATAAGGTGGATGTGGGTACGCAGGTCTCCGGTCGAGTGGAAAAACTTTATGTTGATTTTAATTCTGAAGTGAAGAAAGGCGATTTGTTGGCAGAACTCGACCGCTCGGTGTTGTCGGAGCAACTTCAGCAATCTCAGGCCGCGGTTTCCAATGCGCAAAGTAATCTTACCTTGGCGCAGCGCAATTATGATAGAACAAAGACCTTGTTTGACAATAAGGCGGCCACGCAGGAAAATTTAGATGCCGCGGAAGATGAACTTACCCGCGCGAAAAACCAAGTGGTAACCGCTAAGTCGAATCTGCAAAAAGCTCAGGTTGACCTGGGCTATGCGATGATTTACTCTCCCATATCGGGGGTGGTCCTCAACAAGGCCGTGGAAGAAGGACAAACCGTGGCCTCTTCGTTTAATACGCCTACGCTTTTCACGATTGCCAACAACCTTACCGAAATGCAAGTGGAAGCCGACGTGGATGAAGCAGATATAGGACAGGTTAAAGTGGGGCAGTCGGTGACATTTACCGTCGATGCTTTCCCCGATGATGTTTTTACCGGAACAGTCAAGCAGGTGCGTTTGGAACCTACGGTGACTTCCAATGTGGTAACCTACACCGTCATCATCGATGCGCCGAATCCTGATGAAAAACTGTTCCCGGGAATGACTGCCAGCGTTTCTATTTTAGTGAATAAGGAAGTGGGAATTTCCATTCCTACCGAAGCCCTGTACTGTACCATTGAATCTTCGGTTATCGAACAAATGAAGAAAAAAGGATTTACTTTCAAACAGTTATATGATAATCAGGAAGATATTACAAAAAGTTTGAAGGATGTCGCCAAAAAGACCGTATGGGTGAAACATCAAAATACCATAGAACAGGTGAGTGTGAAACCTGGCTTGAACGATGGCGCTAAATCTTTAATTTTGGAAGGAATTAATAAGGGTGATGAGGTGGTGCTGTCTATTACCGAGATGAAGGATATGCGGAGTCAGCAGACAGCAAACGGTCCGTTTAAGATGGGCCCGCCTGAACGTAAACAAAGATAGTTATGGGTAACGAAATTCTCAAAATCACGAATTTAAAGCGGATTTTCCGTGTGGGTAACGAGGATGTCCACGCACTCAATGGGGTGACTTTTTCCATTGAACGGGGCGAGTTCGTCAGTATTATGGGAACCAGCGGCTCGGGAAAATCTACCCTGCTGAATATATTGGGTTGTCTTGACCGTCCTTCTGAAGGTGAATACTGTATTGATGGTTTGGCGGTAAGCAGTCTGTCCAAAAAGGAATTATCCACGCTGAGAAATCGAAAAATTGGTTTTGTCTTTCAAAACTATAATCTGTTGGCGAGGACAACTGCCGTTGAGAATGTGGAACTGCCCCTGATGTATAATTCTGAAGTGTCGTCAAAGGAGAGAAGGGAACGAGCCATCGAGGCTTTGGTGGCGGTGGGTTTGGAAAACCGCTTGATGCACATGCCCAACCAAATGTCCGGCGGGCAGCAGCAACGTGTGGCCATCGCTCGTGCCCTGGTTAATGATCCGGTCATTTTGTTGGCCGATGAAGCGACGGGTAACTTGGACACGCGTACTTCGTATGAAATTATGAGTCTGTTTCAGGATTTACATGACAAGGGGAAAACCATCGCTTTTGTCACCCACGAACCCGATATCGCGGTCTTTACCACCCGCACCATAAAACTGCGTGACGGGAAAATTATTGAAGATGTGTCTGTCGATATGCAGTCGGCAGCTGAAGCACTGCAAAATTATCAAGAGTTTAAGATTTAGCGTATGAATATTTTAAGTCTTATCCGAATTGCCATCAAGGCTTTGATGAGAAATAAAAAACGAGCGGGGTTAACCATGCTCGGCATTATTATCGGTATCGCCTCCGTTATCGCAATGGTTAGTCTGGGACAAAGTTCAACCTTGAGCGTGCGTGAGCAGTTGTCCGGAATGGGCTCCAATATGATTATGATTATGCCTGCTCGACAAATGCGCGGTGGCGTGAATATGGGTAGTGCCAGCGCGAAATCCTTGGATATGAAGGATCTCGTTGCGCTTGAACAGAATACGCGCTATGTGGCCAATGTTTCACCTTGCGTAAATTCTTCGGCACAATTGGTTTACGGTTCAAATAATCATCCGGGTTCTATTCAGGGGGTGGCTCCTTCTTATCTGAATATTCGTATGTATAAGCTGGAAAGTGGAATTATGTTTACCGATGAAGATGTGAAGAAGTATAACAAAGTGTGCGTGATTGGCAAGACGGTGGTGGAGAATTTGTTCAAGAATGGAGAAAATCCCATTGGACAAGTGGTCCGTTTTGGCTCTATTCCTATGAAAGTTATTGGAGTCTTGGAATCCAAAGGACAAAATCAAATGGGGCAAGACCAGGATGATGTGGTTTTGGTGCCTTATACCACCGTCCAAAAGCGATTTATGGCCATTACCCATTTTAATATGCTGTTCGCTTCCGCAACATCGGAAGAAGAGTCGGAATACGCAGCCACCGAAATTACGTATATTTTACGAAGCAATCACAAAATCGGACCTGGCGATGAGGATGATTTTGATATCAGAACGCAGGAGGAACTGTTAACCACGATGAGTTCCGTCACGCAGTTGCTCACTGTACTGTTGGCAGCTATTGCATCCATTTCCTTGATTGTGGGCGGTATCGGCATTATGAATATTATGTATGTCACGGTGACGGAAAGAACCAAGGAAATAGGTCTTCGTATGGCTATCGGTGCACAAAATCGAGACATAATGCTCCAATTTCTTTCCGAAAGTGTCATATTGAGTCTGATTGGTGGACTTATAGGCATTATCTTGGGCTTGATATTATCATATCTGCTTTCCTATATACTAAAATGGCCCTTTGTCGTAAGTCAGACTGCTATTTTAGTGTCGTTTTTGGTTTGTGCGGCAACGGGTATCTTCTTCGGGTGGTATCCCGCTAAAAAGGCCGCCAATATGGATCCTATTGCCGCTTTGCGGTACGAATAAGCTCGTCGCTGCAAAATGGTTTGAATTTGTCTTTGGGAAAATTCTGTTAATAACGAGGGCATTGTTTTGCTTTCCGTCGCCGCCACATTTTGACCAATGATTCATCGCCATTTCGCCGAAGCGAAGCTGAGGACGGAATCTCATTACAAGACTTAAAGGGATAATTTCGTTTTAATCTGATGTTGTTTCCCTTGTAATATATTGATAATAAGTTTGATATAACTTGTGTAATAAAATTGATGGAATGTG
>JAKSMH010000109.1 GCA_024400715.1 Bacteroidales bacterium
CGTGTTCTCGGTGATGACGTCAATGCCCATATTGGCAATGGCATGGGAAATCTTATGTTCAATGAGCGGATCAATGTGGTAGGGACGCGCTGCCAGCAAAATCACCATTCTGTTTTCCTTTATGGCCAATTCAAGAATCTCATTGCCGCGGCGGGTGAGTTGTTGCAGATAGTCGTCTTGAGCCCGTATGCCCGCATCAATGGCCCGTTGGGCCGTTTTCTTGTCAATACCCAATGTCTGCAAGTAAGCCCAACAGGATTGATGAAGTAACTCGCGGCTCTTAAATGAAATGACCGGCGTGTCAAAAGGAATACCCGTTTTTTCTGTCGGATTCATCGAACTTTTAATGACATCAGAATAGCCGGCGACAATGGGACAGTTGTAACTGTTGAGCGATTGGGAATCCTCTTTGCGTTCATAAACGACGTATGGATAGAAAATCCGGTCCACTTTCTTAGCTATCAAGTCGTTGATGTGTCCGTGCATCAACTTGGCAGGAAAACAGATGTTGTCGGCCATAATGGCACGTAAACCGCTCTCATAGAGTTTGTTGCCTGATGCACTGGAAAGCACGGGCTTAAATCCGCATTCGCTAAATATGGTTCTCCAAAATGGGTAGTTTTCGTAAATGCCTAACCCTCGGGGAATGCCTATGGTGGGAGCATCCTTGGAAACTTCCTTGTCGGCTTTCTGAAATAGAAGTTTATATTTCTCGGCAAACATATTGATGCCTTTTCGCTGGGTGGAAGAGGTGTTGGAATATACCTTTTCGCAGTTGTTGCCGGAGAAAAAAGTATTTCCATTGGAAAAATGAAATAGCTTGACGGTACAGTGGTTTTCACAACCCGGGCAGATTTCAAATTCCGATTCGTAACTGTTGGCGGCAAGAAGGTCGTTTAGCGTCATAATGCAGAAGAGACTTTTAAGTGTAATCCGAGAATTTTATTGTTGTTATTATTATAATGTCAATGAAATGATTTTATCCTTTTTTCATTTTTTTGGCGTAAAGGGCGGCTCCGTAAGCTCCCATCAACTCGGGAATGTCGGAAAAAGACACGTGGCAGCCGGCCATATTTTCTAAGGCACGCACGATACTATGGTTTCTGAAAGTGCCCCCTTGTACGACGATGTGAGATCCTAATTCTTCTATATTTTTGATTTTCAATACTTTAAAAAGACAGTTTTTGACAACGGAATAACTGAAGCCAGCGGCGATGTCGTCAACGGAGGCACCTTCCTGCATAGCTTGTTTGACTTTGGAATTCATAAAGACGGTGCAGCGGGTGCCAAGGTCGCAGGGGTGTGCCGCAAAGCACGACAGTTGCGCAAAGTCCGCAACAGGGTAGCCCAGCATATTGGCAAAAGTCTCAATGAAAGATCCGCATCCAGAAGAGCACGCTTCATTGATTTCCATTCTGCGTATCGAACCGTTTTCCACAAAGATGGCTTTCATATCTTGCCCTCCGATATCTAGCACGAAAGTCACATTTGGCTCCACCTGCTTGGCAGCGGAAAAGTGCGCCATGGTTTCCACGATGCCATAGTCAAAGTTGAAGGCAGTCTTGATGAGGTTCTCCCCATAACCGGTGACTGCACTGCCGGCGATGATGATGTTCCCCGGGTGGGCGACACTTTGGTGCAGACTTTGCAACATATCGCAAAAGGCCTTGAAACTATCACCTTCGTTTCGTTGATAATCCGTATAGACAATTTCGCCTTCCGTATTGAGCAAGACCAACTTGGTGGTGGTGCTGCCCGAATCTACGCCAAGAAAATAGGAAGGGGGTTCGTCGTGCTATAGGTCCGAGCGCTTGACATAGTAAACGGATTCTTTCGTCAGCCATTCATTATAATCACGCTTGGATGAAAAAAGTCGGGGCAGGCGATTATCCAGTGGTCGTTGTTTCTCGGTTTTGGTATTGATGAGGTTCATCAAATCGCTGATGGTGATGCTGCCGTTGCTCAGTTGATCGGCTAAGAGGGCACAACCTGAAGCGGGGATGAGTTGGGCATTTTCGGGAAGAATGCACTGCTCTTCGCTTAGTCCCAATACCCGGCGAAAGTGTGTTTGGAGTTCAGGAAGAAAGGCGAATGGCCCTCCGCAGAAAAAGACGGTTGGGGTGATGTCCATGCCGCGGGCGAGGGAAGCCACTACCTGCATGGCTACGGCATTGAACACGGAGGCGGTGATGTCGGCTCGGCTGATGTTACGACTCATCAGGTTTTGAATGTCGGTCTTGGAAAACACACCGCAGCGAGAGGCGATAGGGTGGATGTGCTCGGCTTGTGCCGCTAAGCTGTTCAGCTCTTTGGTCTCAACGTGGAACAACATCGCGGTTTGGTCAATGAAAGCTCCTGTGCCGCCGGCACAGCTGCCGTTCATGCGGATATCGGGGACTTTTCCCTTTTCAAAAAAAATCATTTTGCTGTCCTCGCCACCCATATCAATGAAGGTGCCGACATGCGGATAGCGTTGCTTGACCGTCTCGGCAGCAGCCACCACTTCCTGCACAAAAGCAAAACCGTGTCGTTGTGCGTAACCCATCCCCACTGAGCCCGTGATGACGATGTTTAGGGAACAGGCACCCATAACTTGGTAAAACTCTTGGACGATACGACTTGCCGTACCGCGGATGTCGGCCTGATGGCGTTGATAGTCGGAAAAAACCAATTCTCCACTTTCGTTCAGCACGGCCACTTTCATAGTGGTAGAGCCAATGTCAACCCCTACGCGGTAGTGCATGTCGGTATTAATCATAAATATTATTTATTCCTATTTAATAATCCAAAAAATGAGTTTGCAAAAATAGAAAAAATATGCCAATTATATACGGAATGAACCAATAATTCTTCGGATTTTAAGTGGAGCGACCTCTTTCCCCAAAATATATTTGAATAGATTTATCCCGTTTAATCTCATCACCATCCCCCCGAAACGAAACGGAGACCAGAATCTCATGACAAGACTTATAGAGATAATTCCGTTATAAAACAAGTCTGAAAAGCAATCTCGTGATTACGAACAATATGTATAGAGTTACTTTTTTTTACAAAGAAGATTTTTTTTTGTCACTACTATTCAAAAAATTGTATCTTTGCAGTTTCAAAACTTTTAAAAATCATCTACCTATGATAAAGACAATCCTATTGGCTGCGTTGGTTATCGGTGCTATTGGCTTGATAGCCGCGGTAATTCTATATTTTGTGTCAAAAGCATTCAAAGTTATTGAAGATCCGCGTATTGACGAGGTGGCTGCCCATTTGCCGGGTGCCAATTGTGGCGGCTGCGGATTTGCTGGCTGTCGTGCTTTGGCAGAAGCTATTGTCAAAGCCAACTCATTGGAAGGACGCAAATGTCCGGCTGGTGGCGATATGGCTGCCATCGCCAAGGTGATGGGTTTGGAAGCTGCCGAAACTGAACCGATGGTGGCGGTCGTTCGCTGTAATGGCACGGCAGAAAATGCTCCCGCGAAGGTGAATTATGATTCGGCTATCTCTTGTCAGTTCGCAAGTTCGATTTTTGCGGGCGAGAGTGCCTGCCCATTCGGCTGCCTCGGTTGTGGCGATTGTACAAAAGCTTGCAAATTTGACGCTATTCATCTTGACCCCATGACCCAGCTTCCTGTTGTTGATGAGGAAAAATGCGTGGGTTGCGGTGCTTGTGCAAAGGCTTGTCCTCGTAAAGTTATAGAACTCAGATATAAGGGAAAGTTTAATCGTAGGGTGTTCGTTTCCTGTATCAATAAGGAAAAAGGTGCTGTTGCCCGCAAAAATTGCTCGGCGGCCTGCATCGGTTGCGGCAAATGTGCCAAAATTTGTCCTTTTGAAGCTATCACGGTCGAAAATTCTGTGGCCTATATCGTTTTTTTCTTGTGTTTGTGCTGCAGAAAATGCGTGGCCGAATGCCCAACAGGTGCTATTCATACCGCCAATTTCCCGCCAAAGAAGGAAACTCCGACCGATGCTCCGACATCACAAGAAACCCCATCATCAAACGAAAATAATCAATAGTTTTACCTATGAAGACTTTTAAGTTGGGTGGCATCCATCCCGAAGAAAATAAATTGGCAAAAAGCTGTACAGTTGAATATTTTCCTGTCCCTAAGCAGGCTGTCGTTTTCCTTACCCAGCATTTGGGCGCACCGGCAACCCCCGTCGTACAAAAAGGCGATAAGGTTAAGGTGGGACAGCTAATCGGGAAGGCCGAAGCCTTCATTTGTGCCAATGTGCATTCTCCGGTTTCCGGTACCGTGGCCAAAATCGAACCAACCGCGGATTTCCTTGGCTATAAAAAAGATGCCATCATTATTGATGTGGAAGGTGATGAATGGGACGAGTCAATCGATACAACACCGGACTTGGTGAGCGAAATCAAGCTGTCAAAAGCGGAAATTATCGAACGTATGAAAAATTGCGGAATCGTCGGTTTGGGCGGTGCCTGCTTTCCTACTCACGTTAAATATATGGTTCCACCTGATAAAAAAGTGGATTACCTCATTATCAATGCGGCGGAATGCGAACCTTATATCACGGTGGACTATCGTATGATGCTGGAACGTGCCGAAGAGGTAATGGTGGGAATTGAAGCTATGCTGATTGCTTCGGACGCTCCCGTGGCATTGATCGGTGTGGAAGCCAATAAACCTGATGCCATTGAGCATTTGACCGAAGTGGCTAAAAAACATCCGAAAATCCAAGTGGTAAAACTGAAAACCAAATACCCACAAGGTGCCGAAAAACAGTTGATCAATGCTTTGACAAAACGCAATGTCCCCAATGGGAAATTGCCCATCGAAGTAGGTTGCATCGTCAACAATATCGCCACAACTTACGCCATTTATGAAGCCGTTCAAAAAAACAAGCCGATTGTTGAGAACTTTATGACAGTCAGCGGAAAATCCGTGCCGGCACCGAAGAATTTCAGGGTGCGAATTGGAACCAATATCACCGACATATTGAATGCCGTGGGTATTCCTGAAGATACTGGAAAAATCATTTCCGGCGGACCGATGATGGGAAAGGCCATGGCCAATATCAACGCTTATACCGTAAAGGGTATGTCCAGCTTGCTGCTGATGAGTGACAAGGAAAGCAAACGTGGTGAAGTATATGAATGCCTGCGTTGCGGAAAATGCGTCCATGCCTGCCCAATGGGCCTGGAGCCATATATGCTGTATGCTTATTCCGATGCCCAACTTTACGAAGATTGCGAGAAACATGGAATTATGAATTGTATCGAATGCGGTTCCTGCTCTTTCGGCTGCCCATCCAATCGTCCATTATTGGATATTATTCGTTTGGGTAAAAACAGAACGGGTGCCATGATCC
>JAKSMH010000011.1 GCA_024400715.1 Bacteroidales bacterium
CCACCAGGACGCAGCCCAAGGATTTCAGCTCCGCAAGAAGATTTAATTCACTTTGATTCAGCTCATTACCAAAATATGGATGTACAAGGCAAAGGGTCGGTCTAAAACTTTTTGCCAAAGCCGGCAAAGCCACCGTATCTATTCGCAAATTCTTATTCAAGGGATAAAACGCACACTGCCACCCCTCTTGAACAAATGGTGCAATTACTGTTTGGCAAGTATAGGCAGGCAACAGCACCCGTTTGCCCGATGCCGCACATTGTTGCGCAATCAACAGCAACGCCTCGCGACACAACGAAAAACGAAGCAAAGCATCCGCATTATCGCTTATTGTTGATTCCTGATTTTCAGGATATATCGGATAAAAACTACCTATTTCGCGTACCATTGTCTAAAATTTCCCTCCCATTTCAAAAATATCCTCACTCTCAAAAATGATAGGTTCAACATCCACATCTCTCAAGAAAATGTATGGTTTATCATAATGATGATAAGGATCTCTTTGTATATTGTCGGCATTGCCGTCCTCCATAATCGTTATTGTGTCGCTAATCAAATCAAAACCCACGTGAGCCATCACGCCCGTGTAGGCCATGTGACGGATATTCACCTCCGTTACCTTTAATTCTCCATCTTTATCTTCCTTCAAATCAAAACTCAGAATACCGTGAGCCTGCACTTTTAACTTATCGCAAATGTATTTAACACAATCGTCACAGAATTTATTAATGGCATCTTCATTCAAAAAGCGGGCGAAATGCGTATTGCCCGTCACGCGGGACGGAGCCGTGTTTGCCATCACGTATGCGGCACATTCCAAGGCTGCACCTTTTACGTATTCACCGTTGTAATACAACATCTGATTTGCCAAATGCCGACCAGTAAGGAACTCACTCACTGTAAATTCCTGAATATCACGATTAATGCACAACCAAGACTTATAACTATCCAGATTGTCCAATCGCAGCGAACCGAGACCGCCCGTGCCTTCCGTAGCCCGAATCCAACAGGGAAAACCGATTTGGCGTTCCACTTCCTCAAATTTCGGTTCGGCCTGCGTCACTTTGATAGTCTTAGGAATAAAGTGTGTACCTTCAAGCAATTGAGCCATAATGGACTTATCTCGTAATGATTCGGAAAGCCGTTTGCATCCCATAAAAACCTCAACCGGGAATTGACCGTTTTTGTCATAATAATCCCCCCATTCCACGACTTCCGCTTCCGGTTGAACGAAGGCGTAATCAATTTGCTTAGCCGCCACCAAGCGTTCGATAAATGGGAAATAATCCGGATTATCACAACGCGGACAAACATAATATTCATCCACCAATTTCCGACCTCTGGTAGTCATAAAAAAGCCCATTGCCTTTTGATCGGCATCCACGCCAATCAAGTAATAATCAGGATATTTTTCCCGTAAGACAGTTGCGATGGATCGTGGTGTCAATCCACCAATTCCCGTTAACAAAATAGTTTTAGTCATATTATTCTGGATAAATTTTCAAATATTCATTTTTTTCTTGACGGGCCTTGTCAATCAAGTCCTCACGACCTTGTTCCCGCCATTCGTTTTCTCGATAGTCATAGAAATTGTTAACCCCACTTGAATCGACGCCAACACTCTCCGTGTCCAATATTTGTCCTATGGTTTTCACCATCACCTTCACATCAAAGTCAAACGAAAGGTGGCGGACATATTCAGCATCATAAGCCAGCTTTTGGTTCCAGTTGATAGATTTTCGACCATTGGCCTGTGCCCAGCCGGTAATTCCCGGCAAGACATCGGCACGGTGCTTTTCCTCATCGTTATAATAAGGAATATAGGAAAATGCCAGCGGACGCGGACCAATCAGCGACATATCGCCGATGAACACATTCCACAATTGGGGTAGTTCGTCCAAAGATGTTTTACGGATAAAGCGACCGATTTTAGTCAAACGTTGAGCATCGGGCAGGAGTTCACCGTTAGCATCACGTTCATCTGTCATCGACTTGAATTTATAGATTCTGAACGGCTTATTGTTTTTTCCAGGTCTGATCTGATAGAAGAATACCCCCGCACCCTTATTGGCGAAATGCAGAAACAGTGCCAGCAAGAGAATCAGCCAACCCAGACACAGCAAGCCAAGACCGGAGCATAGGATATCCAAAAATCTTTTCAAAAAGTTCTTATACATGTTTACAATAATTGTATTTCACGTTGGGCCAATTTTTCATAGTCGAATTTCTCGCCAGTTTGTCGAACACGTTGACACATTGCCTCATACTCGTCTTGTGGTAGTTCCGCCATCTGGCGAATCGCAGCGGCAAACTCATCGGCATTATTGAAATCACGGGCAATGCCGAGATTATCGCGGGTTATCACATCATCGTAGGCAATATTGATATTACACACGATAGGTTTACCCGCTGCCAAATACAAGAAAAGCTTGCCTGGACTTACGCCAAAACGGCCAAAATCTTTCTCATAATTCATAATATTAACCGTGGACTGTGAAACCACCCACGCACATTCGGCCAAACTTATCTGCTTTTCTTTAAACACCACATTATTCAGACATGCATCTTTGGCATATTGCTCCAATTCGGTACGACAAGAGCCATCACCATAGATAAAAAACTTATAATTTGGCAAGTTTTTGAGTTTTTCGGCTGCCTCAAGCAGCATTTTTACATTATTCGCCCTGCTGATTGAGCCCAAATAAACAATTCTTTTCACATTTTGTTCATTGATATCTGCGTCTAAACGAGGAAAATCCAGTTTATCTTTATCAAATTGAGCAATATTTATGCCATTATTGATATAATGCACGTGATTAAGGTCTATTTTTCCTCCCGTTTCGGTGGTCCAACCCTGTCTTTTCAGATAATCGATACCGCCTTCAAAAGTAAAAACAATCTCATCCGCATGATAATAATATTGTTTTTCAATCTGATAAGCCAACTTCAACGCAGGATTATTCGCCTTAACCAAGCCAAAAGTCACAAAATCTTCTGGCCACAGATCCCAAGCTTCCGCAATATACTTGGCTTTCAGTCTTTTAGCCATTCTAACAACAGGATAATCAAATGGCGGATGAATATTCTGCAGCACAACATCTGGTTTATCCATTTTTCGACTGATTTTCAGCACATTTTGGGCAAAAGTATGCATGGAAAGCATTCGTTTCATACCATTTCCCACAAAATCTGGAGCATAGACGTGAACGAACTTAAATTCGCCATAATTTTTCTCCAAATACAAACCATTGGGAATATCGATTTCTTCCCGTTGTGACGAGTTAAAAGTAGTCACGTCGTAACCCTGCCGCATAAAATAGCGAGCTAATTCCACATAGCGAGGATTGTCGTTATTATCTGGAGAAGCCGTTTGCGGGTTTACAATCCATACTTTTTTCATTGCGACAAACTATTCGTTTAGATATTTAAATGCCTTTCCGTCAAACAAACCCTGATCGGTGATTTTCAATTCGGGAATGACAATAAGCTGCATAAAACTCAGGGCCACAATGGGCGAAGACAAGGTGCATTTCAGGCGGCGGACCTGTTCCACCAACTTACGCTGTTCATTGGAAACCTTGGCTATATCCTCGTTGGACATCAGACCAGCGATAGGCAATGCGAGCGAATAGGTTTCGTGCTCATCAACAACCACGATTCCGCCCTTCTGCTTAATCAACTCATTGATTGCCTTCACAATCAACGCATCGCTGCTTCCCGTGGCAATAATATGGTGGCTGTCGTGTGCAATACTCTGTGCCATAGCTCCGTCTTGAAGATCAAAGCCCTTGATGTAGCCCACTCCAACTGGTGATTTTTCCTCGTATCGATTAAGCCCCACAATCTTTTGCACCTGATTAAAATCAGACTTAGGAATAATCAAATGTGGAGTAAATAGTTCGCCATCAATCACTTGAATGACGTGCAGATTTTCTTTGGACGACAAATCATCGGCAATATCTTCGACAGAAATCGGCAAAGTCTTAAAATTATTCAACAATTTCGAAACCTGTTGATATGGCACATTGGCAATCAACCGACCATTGATATAGGTGGCAACGGGTTTGAAATCTGTCAAAGATGGACATACAATGAAATCTGCGGGGTCGCCAACTTTAAGCAAACCCATTGGAATATGATAATGATTAACGGGATTCACCGAAGCGACTTGCAGCACATCGAACAAATCGTAGCCCAAGGCGACCGCTTTAGCCACCAAACGATTAATATGACCGACTTCCAAATCGTAGGCCTTTAAGTCGTCGGTACAGAACATCAGCATATCCTTATGTTGGGCAATCAATGGGTGTAAGGCATTGAAATTCTGTGCCGTACTTCCTTCCCGTATGAGGATTCGCATTCCCAAGGTGAGTTTCTCCTCAGCTTCTTCCAGCGAAGAAGACTCGTGATCAGTGGAAATACCAGCTGCAACATATTTTTTCAGCAACACACCACTCACCATAGGGGCATGACCGTCAACTGGTTTTCCGAGATTTTTCGCTGCCTGAATTTTGGATAAACATTCCGGATCTCCATTGCAAACTCCCGGAAAGTTCATCATTTCCGCCAAGGCAAAAGTTCTTGGATCCTGAAGTAACTCAGCCACATCTTTGGCATTCAATTCCGCTCCGGCCGTGCACAACGGCGTGGCGGGAACACAAGAAGACACCGAAAAACAGATTTTCATCGGGGTACGATCGGCCTCATCCATCATAAAGCGAATGCCTTCCGTTCCACAGACATTGGCGATTTCGTGAGGATCAGACACCATCGCAATCGTCCCGTGCTTCATAGCTGTTCTGGCAAACTCGCAAGGGGTTAGCATTGAGCTTTCAATATGATTATGCGCATCAACGAAACCAGGAAGAATATAATTCTTTACTGTTGTTTCGTGACGATTGACGGCTACTATTTTTCCATTTTCAAATTCTATGGAACCAGAGAAAATCTCTCGATTCAACACATCTACGATTTGTCCTTCAATTTTCATCATTTATTCTTTGAGTGATTATTATTTATAATGAGTACACTAAGGTTCAACATGACAATGTCATAGAACCACCTTTTTCATCATATTTTATTTTATTCAAACTGATTGATTAACCGCACCACTTCACCAACTTCTTCCATTGTCATATACGGACTTATCGGCAGGCTTAACTCTTGATTAGCAATTTGTTCCGTAACGGGCAAGCGCATATCATTCCACTGTTTATAGCACTGCTGTTTGTGCGGCGGAATCGGATAATGAATCAAGGTTCCCACCCCTTGCAGACGCAGATATTCCTGCAACTCGTCACGGCGCGGACTCAGTACCGGGAACAGGTGAAAAACATTACTTTCATCAGGCAAAGTGTCAGGCAAATAAACCCAAGGTGACTTGATGTGGTCTATATAGTAACGAGCCACCTTTTTTCGGTGGTTGTTATCGTCGTTTAAATACTTGAGTTTGACATTGAGCACCGCGGCCTGGATTTCATCCAAACGGCTATTACGGCCGCAATACTGAAAAACGTACTTTTTAGCAGAGCCATAATTGGCGAGGGAACGCACCGTTTGGGCCAAGAGTTCGTCATTGGTGGTCACCGCACCGCCATCGCCCAAGGCACCCAGATTTTTCCCGGGACAGAAACTATGACCGGCAGCATCACCTAAAGAGCCAGTCGTCCTTAATGACACCGCGCTCTCCCCCTTGATTCTTACTTGGCAACCGTGGGCTTGCGCATTGTCTTCAATCAGTTTCAAATGATATTTGTGACACAAAGCAGCGACTTTTTCGGTATAGGCATTTCGACCATAAAGGTGCACGATGCAGATGGCCTTGGTCTTATTGGTAATTTTCGATTCAATCAAATCCTCATCGATTTCCAAAGTATTGATTTTGGGTTCCACGAAAACAGGCACCAATTGGTTTTCCGTCAATGCCAAAATGGTAGCGATATAGGTGTTGGCAGGGACAATAACCTCATCACCTGCTTTCATCACACCCAATTCGATATAGGCACGGAAAATCCATATCAACGCGTCAAGGCCATTGGCACAGCCCACGCAATACTTCGTGCCGATAAAGTCGGCATATTTTTTTTCAAAGCACTCATTTTCTTCACCCTGAAGATACCAACCGCTTTCAACGACACGATTCACCGCAGCGTGAATTTCATCAAAATGAAGTGCCGTAACATCTTTTAGTGACAAAAAAGGTATCATAACGTCTTACTTTCTTCCTAAAAACTCATCCAAAAACTGTTCATTGGCCGCACTCACACTTGAATAGGTCAAAATATTCCGAGGGGCGGTCAATATGGCATAGCCGAACTTATCCCTGTCGCCATCATCAATATAATCGCCAAAATTCCTTCCAGCAGTCAGACCATCGTGGTTTTCAAACAGCACCTGAATGCGAGAGTCCAGGAACTCCGTAATGTCCGTAGCTTTGACGGAATGCGAATTTGAGGGGATGTCGTAGCCGAACCACATAGAGGCATTGTCACCATTCATATAATTACCTGCCTGAATTTTTTCACCGTGAAGCACCTTGATATAATCAGCCAGATAATCCCGACCTGACGCTTTCCAAACCGTATGGCTGCATATAAATCCGCTGGAACGGGCTCCCATTTCCACAGGCGTAAAAGTGCCGTCGGCCTTCATTATGATTTCCAGATGTCCGAACATACTGTGCAAACCCAAGGCCTTATAGCACTGTATGCCGAAATCGGCAATTCTGTTCCACGTGGCAGCATCGTACTTCGTAGAATTCCAATGGTGGATTACCGTCACGTGATTATGCAAAGCATATTTCGAATGATATTGGATAGAACTACCATAACAATTCACATTCCCATACGCATCGCCGAGCATATCAACGGTAAATTCCTCCCCTTCGACAAATTCTTCGATAAGACACTTGCCGTTAAAGGAAGTTTGTTTGGCCTTATCCAAGGCATTTTGGAGTGCGGTTTCCGACTGATTCTTTTCAAGAATAGTGATTCCGCGCGAACTGGCCGACACATCGGGTTTGCATATCAATTTCATTTTTTGCGACAGAAAGAGTAATTCACCCAAAGTGATTTCGTCATCTCGGACTGACAACCTGTTAAAAAGCTTGGCCGACATCCACGCCTCTCGCATTTCATCTTTGGAGAGAACCTGGTTGAACTTTTCTGGCATTGTTTTGTTGCCGCACCACGCATTGATAGCATTGACCGTGGGAGCGGCCAAGTCGATACTTGACAAAGCCCCGTCCACTTGTCCCGACAAGCCCAGCTCTTCCAAACGAGCAATGATGCCTTTGGCATCTTTCACATCCATTTGGATATACAAATCTCCTTGGATGTCGGGTTGGTCATTCCAAGCCACCACCACCACCTTATATCCCAATTCACGCAGATGGCACACTTGGCCCCAGAGTAGTTTGTTGGCACCCAACAATATAAAATAGCGATCCATCTTACTTTTTATTTTCGTTTTTGTACTTCACGAAATCGTCATAATTTCTGATATAATCGTCTTCTTTATAGACATCGGAAGCCAGCACCATACAGACGGCACCAGAAGAAAAATCTTCCAAATCGCGCCAAAGGCCGGGTTTCACGAGCAATCCTTGATAAGGCCTATTAAGGAAGAAGGAGCGTTTGACGCAACCATCGTCGAGGGTAACCTTGAAAGAACCCGAAGCGGCCACAATCAACTGGCTCAAGCTACGATGGGCGTGTGCGCCACGCGATTCGCCACCAGGCACGTCATAAACGTAATACACCCTTTTCACATCAAAAGGCAGGGTAATGCCGTTTTCCACCACCGTCAAATTTCCCTTACGGTCGCTGTGGTGTTTATCTAATTCGATGATTATACAATCATATACACTAAAGTTTTCCATCATTCTTTAGTTTAAGAAATTCATCATAATCATAAATATAGTCGGCTTCATCATACGGTGTTGAGGCCAGCTCCAAAGCCAACGCGTTGGTGGAAAAATTTTCCATTTCACGCCACAAACCCTTCGGGACATACAAGCCATAATAGGAACGATTGAGCGTAAAGGACTTTTTTTCGTTGCCATCGTCCAAAAGCACATCAAAGCTACCGGAAAGGGCAACAATAAACTCCTGATTTTCACGATAGGCGTGACCGCCACGGCATTCGCCACCGGGGACGTCATACAGCCAATAAGTCCTTTTTATTTCAAAAGGAATATGGGTCCACTGCTCGGCAAAGGACAAATTTCCACGAACATCCAAGATTTTTGGAAGATCAATAATTTTCGCATCGTGAATCGTCATAACTATAAAGATTGAATGATTGCATTAATATAGGATTCAGCCACTTTCGTATTGGTCAACTGACGTGCCGTATGTACCGACTTGGCCGCGATATCGTTTAGTTTTTCAATTGGAAGTTGTCCAATTTGCCGCAACACGGCAGCCAAGGCATCCACATTTTCCGCCTCGCAAAGGAAGCCGTTTTCGCCATCCACGATGACCCCGTCGATGCCCTGCCCTTTTGTAGCCACGGTAACACAGCCCTTGGCCATCGCTTCCACATAGACCAAGCCGAAGGCCTCGCGCGTACTCACCATCACGAAACAATCCGCCGTAGCCATCACCTTTTGGGCTTCATCACGCTGTTGTTGTCCCCAAAAAACAACATTTTTTGTCAAGTCCAACGTTTCGACCAAATGTCGTAAATTTTCATTTTCAGCTCCACTTCCCACAATATCCAAATGGAAATTACCTTCCGGAAACGCCTGATGAAGCGCCTTGATTGTGACATCTACATTTTTCAGTTTAAAAAGACTTCCCACAAAGACAAAATTTCGCACGGGCCCCTCAAATTTTCTTTTTTCATCCAGAAAATAGGCATCAGGAATACCCGAATAGCATAAAAACTCATTCTTTTTCTCTCCAAAAATCTCATTAAACTGATTTTTGAATGCCAAGGAACGAAAACCCCAAACATCCACCGCATTCATGTAATCCGAATAAGTATCGGCCTAAATTTCAGGAATTTGCGAGCCATCGCCGTGCAAAACCAGACAAGTACGGCAGGAAGCGTACTTTTGTTTGAAAAGATGGAGCATTTCAAGTTGAGGCAACGGGAAATGCGCTGTAACCACATCGGGGACAAAACCCTCCTGTTCCAACTGTCGACACACCCATTGGAAGGCATTTTCTATTCTTTTACGAGAAAAATTATGGTGAGGAATGAACTTGGTGATAGGCACATACAGCACCGGCACCTCATCCACCTTGTATTTTTCGCATTTCCTTGACGGATGGGAATAAGTCACACAACCTGTCTTGGCGGCGATTTGCTCTCCAAAAATTCGGCCCACCCAATAATAGGGTTCCGGAAACAGCGACATAAAATGCACGACCCTTACATTGTAGCCCATTTTCACCCACTCACGAGTAAAAAAATGGCACACCGGCGTACCGTCATACGCAGGATCGTTCATTGGATAAATGTTGGTCAGCAAAAGTATGTTTTTCATCAATTCTGACGTTTAAATTTAAAAATAAAAGATTGTGCCACGCCTGTAATAGCCGAACGTTCATCCTTTGACAATCCGAAGAAAAACATTGCCACCGCATAAACGGCAGCAGAAGCCGCCGTGGCCACCAGCAAACTCCACAAGGTATTCATTGACGCATAGACCGCCCAACAGACAACCAATCCCAATGCGAAAGGCGGCAACACCTTGCAGACAATAGACTGTAAAAATTCCTTTATTTTCAGTTCCTTACTAAGTTTCGAAAGAATAATCACACGGCTAAAGGCACCCAGCGACTCACAAACCACAAATACCACGATAGCCGAATAGGCAGGATAACCCAACTTTAGGAAAATCCAGGAAATCGGCAACGACAACATCCGTAACACGGAAACAGTGATGGAAAACCACTTGATATCGCCAATGGCCTGATTGGCATAAAACAGTCCCATTGTCAACTGATTAGCCATACAGGCGATGACCAGCAAACGAGAAAAAAGCACCGTTCCTTCAGGATAGCTTTTCAACCACAAATCCAGCACGTCTGGCATCATAATCAGCAACGGGATGGCCAGCAAAGACATCATCGCAAATCCCAACTTTCCTGCCGTCAGCGATAACCCCATCATCTTTTTGTCATCGCCCACGCTGTGCGCCTTCATAATCTGCGGCTTCATACTGTCAATGATGGAAGCCGAAATCGTATAGACCGGCGTTTCCACTTGGCGTGCCAAGGCCAGAATCGCGTTTACCGTAGTGCCAAAGAAACGATTCAGCAAAACCGAATATCCCTGACGTGATAAAACCGCCCCCAAGGAATCCAACATTGTCCAACCTGCAAAGCCCGAAACTTCCTTCAAATCCTTTACGGAACAAGCCGCCAACCGTAGTTTGTTTCGATAACGAATGAGACAATAGGCCACAAAAAACAACACATTTAATCCGGTTACCGCCGCCATTAAAATTCCATAAAGCAACAATCTGTCTTGACTATATTGTGTAATGACAATCGCTATTCCCAACTTGAAAACGGCATCTGCCATATACACCAACGACAAATAAACAAACTTCTCGTGCGAGACAATCAACGAAATAAACGGAGTTACCGTAATACTCAAGAACAAAGACAAAAGCATACACTGGTAAATCCATTTGGCCGTTGGAACCCTATCGGGCAAAATCTTCAAATGCCCATTAAAAACAAATAACGAAACCACTTCCAAAACCACCACCAAGGCAAGTGCCATCAAAAAGTGCATCCAAAAACAAGAATTAAACGTCTTTTTTGTATGCTCATCATCCCCTTGTCCTATACTTATTGACAAAAACCTCGTAGAAGTCATTGTCAGTGATGCGCTTATAAAACTAAGCAAACCAATAACCCCCGCGATCAAATCATAAAGGCCATAATCGTCATCTCCCAATGCCTGCAGGATAAGTCTGACCGAAACCAGACCTATCAACGCATTGACAACCAAACGCGTATATTGGATAATCGTATTAACGGCAATTCGATTCGTGGCTTTCATAAACCAGCGTATTAATTTTCAACACAATTGATATTAGTCAACCACATCTTCAATGGATTGATAACCATAAAAACAGGGAATTCCTGATTTCAATGGGGCAGATAAGTCAGGACTATTCAAAACCAGATGATTATTCTC
>JAKSMH010000110.1 GCA_024400715.1 Bacteroidales bacterium
TACCGGTCTGAATGGTCGGGTCATCGGCCACGTTGTAGAGTGTCTTTTCGCCTTCAACCAGATAGACGGGTTTGTCGGCCACGATAGAGACCTCGCGCAGACTTTTGCCCTGTCTTGCCAAATTCAAAGTTCCGAGGTTGAGCACGGATCCGTCGGCGGGAATATCCACGGGCAGTGACAGCATAGCATAACCCACCAGATTGGCACGCAGCACGAAATGTCCCTTCGGCGCATTTTCTAAGATAAATTGTCCGTCCGCATCGGTAAAAGTCGTCAGCTTTTCGTTGGTTGAGGAATCGTTTTCCACCAAGCTGATGCGAACATAGAACAACTTATCGTTTTTTTGAGCATCTACAACCGTTCCCTTGAGGGTACAGTTTTGGGCGAAGGTAAATGTGCTGATTAGGCCAAACAGCAATAGCAACGTCCATTTTTGTATCTGTGAATGTATTATCTTCATCGGTATATAGATTGATATTTTTCAAAGTACAAAGATAATATTTAAACGATTATAATAAAGTAATATTGTAATTTTTTGTGGAATTATTCCTTTAAGTCTTATTGAGAAGTTCCAATGTTTCCTTCTTTCGTCGGAAACACTGGAATGGCGGAGTCATACCATCACTGCGGAGTTACCCAAAGCGATGCCTTCCAGGCATCAATTGCAGGATGTCATCAACACCGGAGACTGCGTCCCCGGTTATCCATGACGATGTCCTCCGGACATTTGGTGTCGGCGGTAGCGTTATGCTGCACCCTGCGGGCTTGTGCGGGGTTATCCATGACGATGTCCTCCGGACATTTGGTGGCGTTGCTCGACAATAATCTTGCTGCGACGCGGCACGATGCGACACGATGCAATGCAATGCAATGCAATGCAATGCAATGCGACGCGGCACGCCACGCCACGTCGCTACATCCTTACCAATGTAGATGCCTCATCTCCAGAGACTGCGTCATCAATTACTTTCTAATTCTTTTTATAAGGCCAGTAAGGACCGTGCCGGGACCCACTTCGACAAAATCTTCCGCACCATCGGCAATCATACGTTGCACGGATTGGGTCCAGCAAACCGGAGAGGTCAGCTGGGCAATCAGGTTACATTTGATTTCAAAGGGATCGGTATGCGGCTGGGCGTCCACATTTTGATAAATCGGACAGATGGGCGTTTTGAGGGAAGCTTGATGAATAGCGTCGGCCAACTCCACACGGGCCGGTTCCATCAAGGGGGAATGAAACGCTCCACCCACTTTAAGAGGCAGCACCCTTTTCACCTTGTCCTTCATCCATTCCGACGCCTTACGGATTCCCTCTTCGGTACCAGAAATGGCAATTTGCCCAGGGCAATTGAAGTTGGCGGGCACGACCACTTCGTCGGTGACGGAGGCACACGCCTCTTCCACCACTTCCACCGAGCCACCCACGACAGCCGCCATCGTTGACGGGTGAAGTTCGCAGGCTTTTTGCATAGCGGCGGCACGTTGAGCCACCAAAGCAAGTCCATCCTCAAACGACAGTGCTCCTATAGCCGTCAAAGCCGAAAACTCACCCAAGGAATGACCTGCCACCATATCGGGATTGAAGTCGTTCAAAACCCGAGCAGCAACCACGGAATGTAAAAAGATTGCCGGCTGCGTTACCCTGGTCTGTTTCAAGGCCTCATCATCGCCTTCAAACATAATGTCGGTAATGCGGAATCCCAAGATATCGTTGGCCTGCTCAAACAAACTTTTTGCCAAAGGCGAATTATCGTATAGGTCTTTGCCCATACTGGGAGTCTGCGCTCCCTGACCGGGGAAAACGTATGCTCTCTTCATCTTATATTATCAATATTAAAATTTATCATTCAACACAATTCACCGCTTAGGGCATAGAGGCCAAACGGTTCACTGAACACTATTTCAACTGTCTCAAATAACTTTTAATGGTTTTTTCCAAGCCAAGATACAAAGCATCGCAAATCAACGCGTGGCCGATTGAAACTTCCAGTAATCCAGGAATATTGCGATTAAAGTATTTCAAATTGGCCAAAGACAAGTCGTGGCCGGCATTGAGTCCGATTCCGTGTTTTTTTGCTTCCTTTGCGGCAGCGATAAAGTCTGCGATGGCCCCTTCTGGATCATCGGGAAAGTTTCTGGCATAGCTTTCGGTATAAAGCTCCACCCTATCGGTTCCCGTTGCTTGGGCGGCGGCAACCATTTTCGTATCGGCATTGACAAAAATGCTGGTTCTGATTCCTTCGTGATGGAAATTCTCGATAATCTTGGTCAAAAAATGGGCATTGGCTATCGTGTCCCAACCTGCGTTAGAGGTTAATGCTTCGGGCGGATCGGGCACCAAAGTCACCTGCGTGGGTTTCACATCCAAAACCAAATCAATAAACTTTTCAGAAGGATAGCCTTCAATATTGAATTCCGTCGTAACGACCTTCTTCAAATCATAAACATCCTGATAACGAATATGGCGTTCGTCGGGTCTCGGGTGAACCGTAATTCCCTGGGCACCAAAACGTTCACAATCCATAGCCACCGCTACCACATTAGGCACATTTCCCCCGCGGGCATTACGCAAAGTAGCGATTTTATTCACATTTACACTTAATCTCGTATTATTCTTCATAATTAAAATTTTCTTTTGCAAACATACGTTTTTTTTCGATATTATTATCATTGTCTATATACGGTGCCGAAGATTATTCAACCGTATTGTTTACCTTTTTAATTTGCTGAGCCATAGAGAGAAATTCGGTGACATTCATTTCTTTCATATAAATCAAGCCGTGAGTAGCGCGGATAAGCGGTTTGTCGTTTTCGTAGAAGAAATCCTTGCCTAAAATCAACTGCACTTCCTTGAGTTGTTCGCCCCAAATACTCTCTGCCAGTTCGCTAAAAGGACCGTCGAAGTTGGGACTTGGAAACTCGGCTTTCACCTGGGTTAGGTAACTGGTCTTGAAAGACTGTTCGAGGACGGCGCAAGAGTTGAGGGAAACGGGCACCAAAGCATTGGCTTCTGCCAGATGGAAAGTGAACCAGACGTTGCGATAGCCCCAGATTTTCAGTTGACTCAGGTCGGTTTCCCGGCTCCACATTTCCACTGCCTTTGCCACGCTTTGCAGCACCTTATAGTGGGTATCGGGGCCGATACCTTCCGGATCGACGACCACGGCCAGCACTGTCGGTTTCAATGTCCTTAACTGCTGCAAACTCGGCATTACATCCCGTTCCACGTTGGGACCTTCCTCAAACAAAGCACTTTGATAGAAGCCCAGCCGCAGATGGTGAATGTTCTTCACCGGAACGCCCATATAGGCCCACAAGAGTTCCTCTTCAAATTCGCGCACCGATCCTTTCAGTTTTTGGATTTCCAGAGAATTTTTCTCCCCATCGTAACTATTTTTCAGTATTTCGATTTCAGACTTGAAACGCTGAATCAGTTCATCCGCATTTTGCAATTTCCACAAACCAACCGCGTTTCTCAGCAAACGATGGCAGAATCCACGACGCATTTCGTATGGATTTTTGCGTGCCGCGTTATCAAGATAATGTGCCACGTCCTTGTCATACTTCATTTGGTAACCGCAGCAGAAAAAATCCGGATAATGAATCATCTGAATTTCATCTTTATGAAGAAAATCCAGCGTATCTTCCATCGCCTCTATCAAGAAATTATTGGTGACAGAATTAAAACCGGAAGTCATCACGGCGAAATGGACTTTGTTGGTAACAGAACGCAACTGTCTGGAAATCAGCGGTTGCATTCCTAACATAATGTCATCGTGGTGTGGGCCGGTAATAAAGAAGTTCTCGGCTTCAAAAGTACGACAACCCTTTTCCAATTTATGGCGGACATCATCAATGACATCCTGTACCACTTTCAAACCGAGGTTGGGGATTCTCTGACAGTAGATATCGTTTTGCAAGTCCTGCAAGGTCAAATTATGCGCATAGCAGTCCAGTTTTTTACACAAGTTCAGGACGGCACGTTCGGTTTTGTCAAAAGACCAATTCTTGGAATCGAAATAGCGATCGTAGGAGTCGTGCAATTTGGATGCGGAGCCGGCAGTGAGGAGAAAGCGACCATTTTTCAGGCGTTGCAACACGGTGGCTGGATAATTTGCCGTAATGGGCGATTCGAGTGAACACTGCACCATTTTGGCATTGGCCTCGCCTGCCGCGTAGGCAATGGCCACAGCCTCCGGATTGGCCGTAATCGTATGCAAACCGATGGTTAGCACAAGTCGTTTTTTTGACACGCTCAAGCCACCCAAATCGGAAGCCGCATCGGCCTGGGCAGCATAATTGGTTTCGGTAATACGCGTCACCGAATGGGTATTGGAGCCACAGACATTGAAAGCCAGCCTTCCATCGGTGCCGATCGGACATAGAAAGAAGCCGATACCTCCCCATTCCCGTATCTGCTCTTCGTAGCGAGCACACCAGTCCTCAATCATAAAGATAGAACGAGTCTGAATTTCTTCCAAAGGAGTTAGCGGTTGACGATAACGCAAACTCAAATCCACATACAAGTCGGGGAAAACCTCCGCAAAAGGACGACCATCAGCCAAGGCAATGTCGTCAGAATTCATCAACAGCACATTCTTCGGATCAAGTCCAAACCCCTTGACGTATGTTTCTGTAACATAATGACAAAATGAATTATGTTGGGCAGGATTGATGGGATAAAACTCATCCATCTGCACAAAATGCAGGTCCTGAAATTTGGGTTTTTCCATATCGCCAAGACCATATTTTCCAAGCAGATTTTGAATATTTTCCGTATTCCATCCATCTAAAATTTTATGGACATAATGAATAAAGTATTGTGGCGTTTTTCCTGTGGGGAGACTAATAACGCCCTTTGGATTTTTTCCTACCCATTCAACAAAACGCAAAGCCATCAGCAGTCCGAGTTTTTGGACGCTGTCGGTCACCACGTAAGGTGTGGTGGTGGTCATTTGTACAATTCCAGACTCCTTTTGAAACGATTTTTCCACTATTGAGTCCAAACATGCCATTTCCGTACCCATTTTAACATGTATAAAATTCAGATTTACAATTAGTTATAAACAAAAATTTTTCATTCGTTCATTTTGTAAAGATACATAATTTATTATTTGCGGTCAGTAAAAATTTTCGGAATTATCCTTTTTGTTCTTATATTTGTGTTGGCATTATCAAAGATTGACTATTTGTTTTCCGATTCGTTTACGTCTTGGTAGGCATCAAGGAAAGCGTTAAAGAAAAGGTTTCCGAGCAGACGATAACCTTTTACGGTAAAGTGGATTCTATCGGTTTGCGCATAGCCATTGACACGCCATTGGTTCATTG
>JAKSMH010000111.1 GCA_024400715.1 Bacteroidales bacterium
TCTCGCTTTTTTCTTCAATCCCGCGTCAATCATCGTCTGAAAGGCCATCCGAGAGGTGAATCGCTCGTCCATACGCACAACGGGAATGTCTGGAATTTCCTTCTTCACTCTGTTGACAAAGGGCTCGATGAAGCGGGCCGAGTCGGAATCGCTGTTGTCCATCTTGTGCGGTTCCCCAATCACAATCAGTTCAACCTTTTCCTTGCTGATGTATTCCTTTAAAAAATCAAAAGCCTTGGATACGTGGATGGTGTCCAAGCCGTTGGCACAGATCTGCAACTCGTCCGTGACGGCAAAACCTACCTTTTTTTGCCCATAATCGATGGCTATAATTCTTCCCAAGACTATATATTTTTTGCAAAAATAAAACTTTATCAGTTGATAAGGTAATGAAAAACATAGATAATTACTAAAAAAGGTTAATATCAACAATGGAAAAATACGCTGACATATTGAACAAACGACGGTTGGTTCTTTTTTTTATATTATTAAGGCATAATAAAAAGAAAAGAATTATATTTGCAAGATAAACTATTAGTATTATGAAAAGATTGTTTTTGCTTTTATTTTGCTGTCTGTTTGTAACGATTGCACGTGCTGATGAAGGAATGTGGCTTCCCGTTTTCCTGAATTATAATGAGGCGGAAATGCAGCAATTGGGCTTTAAATTGACGGCGGAAGATGTCTATAGCGTGAATCACCATAGTATGAAAGACGCCATTGTCCTCTTCGGCGGCGGTTGTACTGCCGAATTGGTTTCTTCACAGGGACTGCTGCTTACCAACCACCATTGCGGCTATTCGTATGTACAACGCTACAGTACTTTGGAACACAATTATTTGCACAATGGTTTCTGGGCTAAATCCCACGAGGAGGAAATTCCTTGTGAGGGGCTTAGCGTGACTTTCCTGGTGGAAATGCGCGATGTCTCCGATGCGGTTTTGAACGGCGTGACCGATAAGATGTCAATGGAAGAAAGAGCAAAACTGGTGAGCGAAAACATCAAAAAAGTCGAACAGGAATTGGTTAAGGGAACGCACTATACAGCGCAAATCAGGTCCTTTTACTATGGAAATCAGTATTTTGCGTTCATTAACGAAACCTATAACGATATCCGTTTGGTCGGAACTCCACCGGAAAGCATTGGCAAGTTTGGCGGCGATACCGACAACTGGATGTGGCCCCGTCATACGGGAGATTTCTCAATGTATCGTATTTATGCCGATAAAAATAACCAGCCAGCGGCCTATTCCAAAGACAATATTCCGTTTACTCCAAAAAAATATTTTACGATTTCAACGAAGGGCGTGGAAGAAAACGATTTCACCTTGGTGTTCGGCTACCCGGGTTCAACCCAGCAGTTCATTATTTCCGACGCGGTTGAAATGACTTTGGAGGATATTAATCCAGTCGCTATCCACCAACGCGGCGTTAGATTGGACATTATGAAGAAATATATGGACCAATCCACCGAAATTCGCCTGATGTATTCGGCCAAGGCCAATTCTATTTCCAACGGTTGGAAAAAATGGATCGGCGAAAGCAAAGGGCTTAAAGAATGTCACGTGGTGGCCAAGAAAAAGGCACAAGAAGCCGAATTTGTCCAATGGCTGGCTTCGTCTCCCGAAATGAACAAACTCTATGGAAACATCCTTCCCGATTTGCGTAAAAATTATTCTCTCTATCGGCCGTTGAGCAAGAATTTGACTTGCTTCACCGAAACTTTCTGGGCCGTTGAAATGATGCAGTTCATCTATAGCAATGCCTCCCCGATGCTTCAATTGGCAAATAAAAAGGATGCCACAAAAGAGGAGTTTGATGAGGCAAAGACTAAGTTCCTGTCCAAAATCGACGGTTTTTATGGTAAATATTACAAACCTATCGACAAGGAGTGTTTTGTGGAATTGCTGCATTATTATTTCTCGACAGTCGATCTGTTGATGATGCCCGAGGAATTGAGACCATACGCCCATATTTCCAAAGATATGCTTAAAGTGATGTCTGAACAGATTTTTGAACGTTCGGTCTATGCCGATGCGGAAAGTTTGAAGGACTTTATTCAAAAATCAACTCTTAAATCGTTTAAAAAATTTGAAAAAGACCTACTGATGCGGTTGATGATTCCGGCCTACAAACAATATGTACAGGATTATTACGATCGCCAACCTTTGAACAATCTCATCAATGATGATTATCGCTTGTACGTCAAAGCGTTGATGTTGAAGGAAAAAGACAAAAATTTCTATCCCGATGCCAACTTGACGATGCGTGTCACCTACGGTCAGGTCAAGGGTTTTGAACCGGCCGACGGCAAAGAGTATATTTTCTATTCGACTTTGGATGGCGTGATGGAAAAGGAAAATCCAGACATCTTTGATTATAAGGTGGATGCCAAGTTGAAAGAACTGTATAATGCTAAGGATTACGGTCGCTATGCCAATGCCAAGGGCGAAATGCCGGTGGCTTTCATTGCCAGCAACCACACTACCGGCGGCAATTCCGGAAGTCCCGTAATTAATGCCAATGGGGAGCTGATTGGAGTTAATTTCGACCGCGTTTGGGAAGGCACGATGAGCGATATTAATTATGATGTTGATCGTTGTAGAAATATCTCTTTGGATATCAGGTATTTCCTGTTTATTGTTGACAAATTCTCTGGCGCACAAAATATTTTGAACGAACTGACTCTTAACTAATAGGTTATGATAGACTTGACACATATAGGCGATTTTTCACCTTCTTATTATTTCTTTAATTTGTATTTGAAGCAGTTCCACAATCGCTTTTATTACAAGAATGTTTTTGTGGAAGGTCGTGAAAACCTGGTGGAAAAAGGAAAGCCGTTGATGATTATCGCCAATCACCAGAATGGGGCCAACGATGCTCTGAATATCCTTTATATGTTTGACGATCATCGTCAGCCGGTGTTTATTGCCCGTGGCGATATTTTTAAAAAGGATTCCGTGGCCAAGATTTTACGTTATCTTAAAATCTTACCCACTTTCCGAAGCCGTGACGGCGGCGTGAGTGACGTGAAGTTCAATATGACTTCTTTCCACATCGCTGCCGACATTCTGGCTAAAGGCGGAACCGTTGTCATTTACCCGGAAGCCCAACATCAACAAGGACACTATCTCGGTACGTTTAAAAAGGGGTTTCCCCGCATCGCATTCTCGGCAGAGGAAGAATCAAACTTTAATCTGAATTTGCAAATCCAACCTATCAATATTCATTATTCTGATTATTTTAATGCAAGGGCTGATGTGGTTCTGACCATCGGCGAACCCTTTACTTTTTCGGAATTTTTCGATACCTATAAAACAGATCCGAATATCGCTTACCAACAGCTCAATGAGAAAGCCCGTGCTAAGTTAAAAGCCATTACGCCTGATAATGAATTACACGAAGAATTTGACGACGAAATTGAACTTCTGCGTACGATGTGGACCACCGCCCGGCTGGAAAAGAAAGAAATCTGCACCAATTATTTTCCTTACCGTCAACCGGAAGAGGTGCAAACCGTGCAGACTATCGTAGATATGAAGGAGAAAAATCCGGAAAAGTTCTCCCACTTGATGCAGGTGACGCGTGCGTATCTTGACGAATTGCAAAAATTGAAATTCCGTGATTGGATTGTCGGCGAAAAAGTGACCGCCTGGACCGTTATTTCCAATACTTTGCTGGCCTTAGTCGCTCTGCCTTTCGCACTCTTCGGATTTATTACCAACATTCTGCCATTTGAGTTTCCTGCTTACCTTCGAAGAAAAATTAAAGATAGACACTTGCACGCTTCTTTTAATGTCGTGGGTAGCATTGTCTCTTTTACCATTTATTATCCTTTGGTATTCATCATCATTTGGATTGCCTCAAAGAGCTTCGTCAGGGCTTTGTCTTTCGTTTTGTTAATGTTCCTGACCTTCTTTGTCTTTTACGCATTCAAAAAAGGATGGCCGAAACTGCTTGCCTATTGGCGTTATTTCAAGTTGAGCCGAGCTGGAGCAACTCGAAAATTAGAGGATTTGAAGTCTGAAATCCTAAATATGGTGGAATAATTTGAATGTCAAATTGTTGTAAATGTTTGATTATGAGGAGCTTTGGAAGTGATAATAATTCTGGTGTGCATCCTTTGGTTATGGAAGCACTGAGGCAGGCCAATACGGAACACGCGTTGGCCTACGGTGAAGATGAATGGACATCAAAGGCCATTGCAGATATCAAACAATGTTTTGGAGAGATGGCAGAACCTTATTTTGTCTTCAATGGCACGGGTGCCAATGTGACGGCCGTCAGGGCTTGCTGTCAACCGTATCATTCTGTTATCGCTGCCAAGACCGCCCATATTGCCGTGGACGAGTGCGGTGCGCCGGGCTTCTTGAGCGGGGCCGCCGTGAAGGAAGTCGATACGCCCGCTGGCAAACTTCCTCCAGACCTGCTTCGGCCGCTGCTGCACGGCTTCGGTTTCGAACATCATTCCCAGCCGAAAATGGTTTATATTTCCCAATGTACAGAGTTGGGAACCGTTTATACGGCCGACGAAATCAAGTCTTTGGCCGATTTTGTTCATCAATATAGGATGTATCTTCATTTGGATGGAGCTCGCCTTGCCAATGCTTGTGTGGCTCTGGATAAGAACGTGAAGGAATTGACCGTTGATTGTGGTGTGGACATTATGAGTTTTGGCGGCACAAAAAATGGTTGTATGATGGCCGAGGCGGTGATTGCCTTCCGTTCCGAACTGGCCGAAAATCTGAAATACATCAGGAAGCAGAATACGCAACTCTTTTCAAAAATGCGTTATGTTTCTGCTCAATTTTCTGCCTATTTGAAAGACGGATTGTTGTATGAAAATGCCCAAAATGCCAATCGTATGGCGGCAATGCTCCGTAAGCAAATCGAAGAACTGGGCTATGCCTTCACGCAAGCTACCGATGCCAATACCTTGTTGCTGAAAATGAAACCCGAAACCGTGGAAAAAATGTTGTCCAAACATTTTTTCTATATCTGGGATGAAGACAACGACGAGGTACGCTTGGTTACTTCGTGGGACACGACCGAAGATGACATTCGCAAGTTTGTGGATGATTTGCGTCAATGTTAGCATCAGAATTAAAATACAAATAGTCGTTGAAATGTTGGCGGTTTTATCTTTGGGAAGCAATCTGGGGGATAGGGAATTCTATATCAGGGAAGCCAAAGTCCAACTTGAAAGCAAGGTGGGGCATTTGACAAAATTGTGACCCGTGATGGAAACCCAATCCTGGGGCTACGAAGACCAAGATTATC
>JAKSMH010000112.1 GCA_024400715.1 Bacteroidales bacterium
TGGAAATCCTCAATGGCTATTGCCATTCTCCAGAACATTGGGACGCGGCCTTGCCAAATGGCCACCGCATCTATTTGATTGGCGATGACGATTCGCATAATGTATTCAACATCAACGAAATAGCAAAATGCTTCACCTTGATTGGAAGTCCAATAGCAGATAGTACGCATATTTTAGCTGCCCTTACTTCTGGCCAAGCCGTCGGCATTTATTTTCCCTTCGATGACAGCGAGAAAGGAAATCCAGAGAAGAAAAAAGCTCGTCTGGACGCCAATGACAGCTTGCGGATTGCCACGTCAAACCCTATTCAAAAAGCCGAATTTATTGGGCAAGACGGTAAAATTCTCAAAACCGAAAACAACATCAACGAAGCCCAGTATGCCCTTCAGGCAAACGACTGTTACGTAAGAACCGTTTTGACTTTTGAAGACGGTACCGAAATGTGGTTAAATCCGATTACTCGCCATGAAAACCCCGACCAACTCAACGCACCCAGACTTGACCGTCTTAATTATTGGAAAACCGGATTATTATGGCTGACGTACCTCATCATCTTTGGTGGAGTAGCTTATCTCGTCATCAGAAAAAAATCGGCACGACACTAATTTCAACTTTTATTCAATTATTGAAAAATTTGTATTTTTGTATTTTATATCATCAATAATGAAGAAAATATTCGCAAGTATCGTCTTAATTATATTGTTTTCGACTGCATTCTCGCAACAATACGATAATATTTCTTTTGAAAACAAGACCTACGTAGATGGCGTTGTCAGCGTTAAACTGACTCCGGCCAACGCACCTTTGGGTTTTCCCATCATAGACTTGGGCAGCGGAGAGCAGCTCAGACTTGTCTTTGACGACATCAATGGAAACGACAATCGATATTTGAAATACACTGTCATCCACTGCACCTACGATTGGAAGCCATCCGACCTCAACCCTTTCGACTACATCGACGGTTTTTTCGAAGATGAAATCAGCACCCACTCCTACTCTTTCAGCACGATTCAAAATTATGTCAATTTTGAACTATTGTTTCCCAACGATATGCTAAATATTACAAAATCAGGAAATTATCTATTGTTTGTATATGATGAAACACCCGATAATCCCATACTCACACGTCGTTTTATGGTCAAAGAATCCGAAAGTGCCATCATTTCAGGTGTGGTACATTCCGCCTCGGACGTTCGTTATCGCAACACTGCCCAAGAAGTTGATTTCGTGGTTAATACGGGAGATTATGTCATTCACAACCCGGCCCGCAGTTTGACCGCCACGATTCTGCAAAACGGGAGGTGGGACAATGCCATCATCGGATTGCGTTATCGTTTTGGGAAACCCGGAGAATACAATTTTGACTATGACGAAAATGAGAACAGCTTTTTTGGAAGTTCCGAATTTCGGACTTTCTCCCTTAAAAGCACCCGATACAACGGTGACCGTGTTGCTTCTTTAACCTACAAAAGCGACGGATACCACGCCCTTGTTCTGGAAGACATCGCAAGACCTTACGGGGCCTATCAGGGCTCAACAACCCTAAAAGGCAAATGTTATTGGGAAACCAGCGACTATGACGACAGAAACAGGGAAGAATATATCGATACCCGTTTCTCGCTCAAATGCGATTTTCCCATCACCGACGGCGACATTTATGTTTTTGGCGAGCTCACCGACTGGCAAATCAAAGACGAAGCCAAATTGCGATACAACGAATACACCCATTATTGGGAAAGTAATCTGTATTTGAAACAGGGCTATTACAATTACCAGTACGTTTTTGTTCATAACGGAAGTACGGAAATCGATGCCACCTACATTGAAGGCAGCCATTGGGAAACCGACAACGACTACAGCGTTTTCGTCTATCTCAATGACGAAACTTCCCTTTATGACCGGTTAATCGGGGTGGAATTTTTTCACACCATCTACGGTAGATAGTGAACAGTGAACAGTGAACAGTGAACAGTGAACAGTGAGCAGTGAGCAGTGAGCAGTGAGCAGTGAACAGTGAACAGTGAACAGTGAACAGTGAGCAGTGAGCAGTGAGCAGTGGTAAGTGGTAAGTAGTTAGTGAACTACGTTCGTAATCGATGAAATATGAAACGTGATGGGAAATACGAGATCATCGGGAAAGTTCGCGAACAAGGATATATAAAAAGAAAAAAGTGATTTTAAAATTTTAATGTATAAATAGTATTAATTAAAAAAAATAAGATTATGTATGCAATTGGAATAGACATTGGTGGAACCAATACCGACATTGGATTAGTCAATCCGCGGGGCGAAGTTGTTGCCCGCAAAAATCTTCCCACGGGACAATACACGGATGCCAATCAATACGCAGACGACCTTGCCAACACCATCAAGGTTCTCATTGACGAACAAAAAGTGGAAGTCAAAGGAATCGGCATTGGTGCGCCCAACGGCAACTTTTACACGGGATGTATTGAGAATGCACCCAACTTGAATATGAAAGGCAACATTTACTTGGCTAAAATGCTGGAAGAACGCTTACATCTTCCAGCCGTCATCACCAATGATGCCAATGCAGCCGCATACGGAGAAATGATTTATGGCGGTGCCAAAGGAATGAAGCACTTCATTATGTTTACCTTGGGAACAGGCGTAGGCAGCGGCATCATCGTGGATGGCAAGCTTCTTTATGGCCACGACGGCTTTGCGGGCGAACTGGGCCATACCATCGTTTTTCCTACCGGCCGTCCTTGCAAATGCGGCAGACAAGGTTGTTTGGAACAATATACCTCTGCGGGTGGCATTCGCAAAACCTGCCTTGAAATGATGAAGCAAGACCCATATTATGACGGGATTCTCTCCAAAATTCCTGCAGAGGAACTCAATTCCAAAGCCATCGGCGACGCAGCTAATGAAGGAGATCCCTTGGCCCTTCGGGTATTCGAATTTACGGGTGGCATTTTGGGACTGGCCATGGCCAACGCCGTCGCTTTTTCTTCTCCAGAAGCCGTTTTCCTGATGGGTGGACCGGTCAAAGCTGGTGAAGTACTTCTTGAACCCGTACGCAAATCATTTAACCTTAACGTTTTATCAAATTACAAAGACAAGGTTAAAATTATGGTTTCGCAATTGAAACAAAATGACGTTGCCATTTTAGGCGCAGCCGCCTTGGTCAACTAAATAACGTTCCTGTTTAAATTCATAATTGTAGAGACGTTGCATGCAACGTCTCTCTTTGTATTTACAAAATAGCCATCTATAAGGCTATTTCCAATACGGCAAATAATAATGCGATGACAAAGGTCACCAACAAAATTCCCCTACCCGTGAGGTCGTATTTTAATTTCACCAAGTAATATCTCAAAATCAGCACATTGGGAACCACACTCAGCAAAATCAGCTTTTGAATCATATTGGGAATATTTATATTTCCCGTCTGTTGCTGAATAATCGCAATGATTCCGTACAGGATTCCGAATAAAACTGCCGGACAAAAGGTGCCCATCAGCAAGCCCATTGGCAAAGAGTCTCTTCTTAATTTTTCAACAAACTTTCCCATTATTCCTCCATAAATTTAAGGTCATTCATAAAATGATAAGCGGTCATATCGACTTGTACCGGCTGAATGGAAACATATCCGTGAGTCAAAGCCCACTGACAGGTATCGTCGTGGGGATCCTGGTCAACGAGATAGCCGGAAAGCCAATAATAATTACGTCCAAAGCAATCCACACGCGGTTCCAGATCCTCTTCCCAATAACCTTTGGCTTGTCTGACAATCTTTATTCCCTTGATTTCCTCGATTGGAAGTTTCGGAATATTGATATTCAGTGAAACCTGAGAAGGAAAATCGGTTTTCAGGATTTTCGGAATCAGTTTTTTGGCATAATGGATGGACGCTGTGAAATCGGCATCGTCAGAATAATCGAGCAAGGAGAATCCCGCTGCCTTCACATTTTCGAAACTTGCTTCGATAGCCGCAGCCATCGTTCCCGAGTATAGCAGACTCACCGAAGAGTTTGAACCGTGATTGATGCCTGACAGTACCAAATCGATTTTTCTATTCCTAAGAATAACTTTTTGACCCAATTTTACACAATCCACAGGAGTGCCATTGGTTCTATAATATTTGACACCATCTTCTTCTCGATAAAGCTGAATACGCAAGGGTTCACCCATAGTGATCGCGTGAGCCATACCCGAACGGGAACTGTCGGGCACCACCACCACCACTTCTCCAAAATCCTTGGCCGCCTCCACTAAAGCATAAAGTCCTTTTGCTTCGTAAGCATCGTCATTTACGATTAATATCAAAGGTTTTTCCATCTCTATTTCTTAATAATTTTTACTGATTTCATTTTCTGTTGAGCATTCATAATATCTAATAAATAGACTCCCGACTCTACATCAGCCACACAAACGGTTGTTTGAGTGTCGGTCAACGGGAACTGTCGAAGCAATTTGCCACTCATATCATAAACGCAAGCCATGCAATCGGCAAGACTTTCAATTTGATCACAACTCACCACGACAAAATCGGAAGTCGGGTTGGGATAACATTCCCATTCCACTTGATCTTCTTCATAACTAACCACCGCCACGGCACCCGCGTATGCAGGAAGTTTAATATAGTCAAGCATCGCCATATCCTGACCTCCTGAGGACATATAGTCCTTAATATATCGCCATTCAAAAGTATAATTTCCGGGAGAGACAGCATAGCAGGCCTTAGTCCAATCCACCTCGCCATCCCACGCGTCTTTTTCAACATCATTGATGTAAAAGGCCAAATAGTCATACATTCCCCAATAACCGCCATATTCACTAGACACAAAATAATAAAAAGAAAGTGTGTCGGACTGTGTGACTTGCAAACTAATCTTGAGGGAAGAAGTCTGGTTGTTGCCAATTTGGGCTGAACGAGCCGCATAAACTCCTTCATACGCATTTTCATTGGTTATAAACCATGACCGACTATTGTTTGTATTCCAGGGATTCATTGAAAAGTCTCCGCTTTCCCAATCTTCGATACGTTCACCTATCAATAATTGATAGTTTTTTTCAACCATATAAGCACCCGCGACCCAGCATAATTTGAATTCGGCCAAGGCAATTTCTTGGAGTTCAGGATTCACCGTCACGGAAATTTTCACCATAGCGGAGCCATCTGGACCCAAATACGGGGTTACCTGAGAGCGTGGTGAATTGATGATGATATAGTCATTTAGACTTTCCACAAAAGCAAAGCCACACATTGACTTGGCATCTCCATAATTATATACTGGAATCTGAAGTTCAAC
>JAKSMH010000113.1 GCA_024400715.1 Bacteroidales bacterium
AAATGCTCCAAGACATCGGAATCTGCGCCATCACCATCCACGGCCGAACCCGCTCGCAAATGTACAGCGGAACCGCCGACTGGACCTTGATTGGAGAGGTAAAAGCCAACCCACGGCTGAATATTCCCGTCATCGGCAACGGCGATATTGACAGTGCGGAAAAAGCCGTCGAATACAAGAAACGCTATGGTGTTGACGCCGTTATGGTGGGACGTGCCGCCATTGGAAACCCCTGGATTTTCAAGCAAATCAAAGATTACGTCAACGGCAAGACCTTAAGCATTCCCAATTACGACGAGAAAGTGGAAATTTGCCTGAAACACCTGCAACTCTCCATCAACTGGAAAAACGAGCGAACCGGCATCTTGGAAATGCGGAAACATTATGCCAATTATTTCAAAGGAATTCCTCATTTTAAAGAAAAAAAGATACAACTGATGAATGCCTTGAGCTTTGAAGAATGCCGAGAAATATTATTAAATCATTAATTTTCAACAACTTATACATACATAGAAATATTTTTTCAAAAAACGGCATTAGAAGATATTTTTTTGTATTTTTGCCAACACAAATATGGCGGCTGTAGCTCAGTTGGTTAGAGTACCGGATTGTGGTTCCGAGGGTCGTCGGTTCGAGTCCGACCCGCCGCCCAAAATTGAAAAAGGACAATTTACGAAAGTAGATTGTCCTTTTTTTACATATCAACATTCTTCATCCTCAGAAGTCTGCTTTTTGAGTTTATTGACCACGACATACAGCAGGGGCGTGGCGGCACAGGCCTCCAGCAACAGTTTCACCGCCACCTGGATGAGTATCATAGATACAATGGATGACAACGGCACCACACCCACAAAAGCCACCGCCACAAATATCGTTGTATCAACGATATATCCTAAAAAAGAAGATCCAATCGCACGCAGCCACAAATGCCGACCGGAAGTTCGGATCTTGATTTTTTCCATAGACCACGCATTGACCAATTCTCCGCAAAGAAATGCCAACAGAGACGCCGCCGTGACGCGCGGAACAAAAGAAAACACCTGACGATACGCTTCTGCATTGGCTAATGTTTCGGCTGGATAAGGTAAGCAAATGGCCAACCACGCAAAAAAAGTAAAGAAAATCTCGCAGAAAAAAGTCAGCCAAATAACCCGCTTCGCTGTCTTGTAACCCCAGATTTCCGTCAAAACATCGCCTAACATATAGGCAATGGGGAAAATAATGGTTCCCGCATCAAATATGGTAATTCCAGCGACATTTATCAACTTGACAGCCATTACATTAGCAGTCAAATAGCAAGTTATCAGCAGACCTACCATTACGGTTAATGCAGGTAATTTTCGGTTTTTTAAAGGGTTTTCCGAGAACTTTTCCATCATTATTTATTTTGAAGTGCAAAATTACACAAAAATCAGCTAAAAAAACAAAGCTTTAAATTCTTCTTCCTCAATGCCGCTGATATAATCCGCCACTACTACCTTAGACAACAATGTATTCAATGCCTGTTCATTATGCGGCAGATTAATCAGTTTTTGCTCCAATTCGGAAATGTCTTTTCGGGCAAAAAAATCGCCATAAATCTTGGCTTCCTGAATCAACGATTTGTCCAATGTCAAGTAGAGCTCTACGATGCCAGCAGAGGTTTTGGCAGATTTATGAAAAGTATATTTTGGAGAGCTTCCAAAATTCCACTCCCACGTACCGTATTTTTCATCCGTCAAACGGCGAATATATTGCAATTCCTCTTCCGTAAAGGCATACATTTCGGCATCTTGTCGCGAAGCCAGGATATAGCGCATAATACGGTCCGCAAAGTCCAACACCGACAAACTCTTGTCTTCCAAATATTCACTGATATTCGTCACCCGTTTCCTCACCGACTTCACCGCCTTGTCTTGAAATTTCAAAGGATTGACATTCAATGCTTTAGACAAATCTGTCATTTCCGAAGAAAAGAGCAAGGTGCCATGGTGAAGCATTCTACGATGATGCACGCACTGTGCGTTCCCAGATATTTTCATCCCATTGATAGTCAAATCATTACGTCCTTCAAAACGGGCATCAACACCCATTTGGCGCAAAACTTCCAGAATCGGTTCAGTGAACGTTCTAAAATTGCCGTTGCTATTGCTTTCCACAAAAGTGAAATTCAGATTTCCCAAATCATGAAAAACCGCTCCCCCACCCGTTTGTCGCCGAACGACCTTAATGCCATTTTCCTTGACATAATCCACATTGATTTCCGCCAGCGAATTTTGGAATTTCCCCACTATGATAGACGGCTCGTTACGCCATAGCATAAAAACATCATCTTCCACATTGTCAAGCAAATACTCTTCTACAGCGAGATTAAAATAAGGCTCTGTCAACGGATTAAAAATACACTTCATTGTTTCACTTTTTATGATTTATTGGCACGACAGCACCATCGCAGTTCGGGACGGAAGATACATTTTTACATAATGATTTCCATTTCTCTCGTAAGAATGATAGTTCCACGTTTCATCAACATTACCGAAACCGGCGAATGTAGGATTATCGGTATTCAATATTATTTTATATTCTCCTGATTTACAAGAGATTTCATAATCAGTATAGGATTTTTCAGGATTAAAATTAAATACGACCATTAAACCACCTCGACGAAAAGCCAAGATTTGATCGGCTTCGTTCTGCACCAGCAACTCAACATCGTGCGTCAACAGCGCCGAAGCAACGACCGTATGAATCATCGACTTATCGAACTCGTTGAGTGCGTGATACTTCAGCTTTTCATCATCAGCTAAAGACCACATTCTACAAGCATACTTCATCGACCAATCGTTCCCTTCTCTCGGAAAATCTATCCACTCGGGGTGTCCAAACTCATTGCCCATAAAATTCAGGTAACCACCGTTGGACAAAGTTAATGTCAACAAGCGTATCAGTTTATGCAAAGCCACGCCCCTATCCACCGTCATATTGGGCGTGAACAGCGACATCGAATCATACATAAACTTATCTATCAGCCTAAATATCAATGTTTTATCTCCCACCATGGCCTGATCGTGACTTTCCGCATAACTTATGGTCTTTTCTTCAGCTCTATGATCGGTCATCTTGAAAAACAACTCGCCCACACTCCATTGTTCATCGCTTCGTTCCTTGATGATTTTGGTCCAAAAATCGGCGATACCCATAGACATCCGGTAATCGAAACCGACACCTCCACGCGATACGGGAAAAGCCATTCCTGGCATTCCGCTCACATCTTCCGCAATAGTCAAGGCATTGGGGTTCACCTCTTTCACCAATTGATTAGCCATCGTGAGATAGACAATGGCATCTTCATCCACATTGGCATCGAAATACTGGTCATAATTCACGAAATCCACGCCAATGCCGTGATTCCAATAGCACATACTCGTCACCCCGTCAAAACGAAAGCCATCAAAATGAAATTCTTCCAACCAATATTTCAAATTTGATAAAAGCAAAGTGATGGTTTCCTGTTTTCCGTAATCAAAGCAGCGCGAATCCCACACCGGATGCTGGCCTCTTTCCCCACCGTGAAAATACAAGGTGTCCGAGCCATCGAAGCGACTGAGGCCTTCTTTCACATTGGAAACTGCGTGAGAATGAACAACATCCAGCACTACCGATATTCCCATTCCGTGTGCGGTGTCAATCAACTCCTTTAACTCCTCGGGAGTCCCAAAACGAAATGTTGGCGCAAACAAATTGGAAACTTGGTAGCCAAAAGAACCATAATACGGATGCTCTTGTATCGCCATCAACTGTATCGTATTGTAGCCCAAACTCTTAACACGCGGGAGCACATATTCCTTAAATGCCCAATACGAAGATATTTCTTCTTTTTCCGAAGACATTCCAATGTGTGCTTCGTAAATCAAGGGGATTTCTGGTTTTGCAGGAGACGGATTCCTAAATTCGTAAACGTTTTCCGGGTCCCACACCTGAGCGGAAAACACCTTGGTTTGTTCATCTTGCACCACCCTGGTCACGCACGAAGGCAGTCTATCGTCGGCACCATCTTGCCACACCATCCAAAGCCGGTATAACATTCCATGCTTCAAGAAGTTAAGAGGAAGTTCAATTTCCCAGTCGCCCTGTCCCACAGAGTGAAGTTCGTACAAAGGGTTCACCTGCCAATAGGAAAAATCTCCATAAAGGAACAGCTGTTTGGCGTGGGGGGCTTTTTCCCTAAACACCCATCCGTGATCGGTTTTATGCAAACCATAATATAAATGGTGATTTGCCACCTCCCTCAAAGGGCAACGCCCATCGGTCAAGTCCAACATACGCAGCACCGCCATCTGATGACGGCGGGTAAGTGCCTGTTTGTGAGGCTTTAGATAAGGATCCAGCAAGACCAGGTCGGGAGTTTCCATAGGCAAAAATCAGCAAGAGCTGTAAGGCACGGCATCTAAAGTTGTAAATTCTTTTTTCTGATATTTGAAATAGGCACACACGGCAATCATCGCCGCATTGTCCGTTGTCAAGTCAATACTTGGCAAAATCAGGTTTCTGTGGTATTTGTCTGCCACCTGTTGCATAGCAGTTCGCAACCCCTTATTGGCCGACACGCCGCCCGCCAGCACCAAATCCTTGCAATCGTACTGTTTCAAGGCCATTATCACCTTATTAGTCAACGACTTGATAATCGCATATTGCATAGAAGCCGCCAAATCACTCAAATTATCCTGAATGAAATTTTCATTCTTCTTCAATTCATCTCTGACAAAATAAAGGAAAGAAGTTTTTAGACCACTGAAACTGTAGTCCAATCCCGGCAAATGGGCGATGGCGAACTGAAAACGTTTAGGATCGCCTTGGGCTGCCAACTTGTCAATGACAGGACCTCCGGGATATGGCAATCCCATAATCTTGGCTGCCTTGTCAAATGCCTCACCTGCGGCATCATCAATGGTTCCTCCCAATCGTTCCATATCGAAATAGTCGTTTACCTTGAGCAACAGCGTGTGACCGCCAGAAACCGTAAGGCACAAAAAGGGAAAACGAGGTTTTGCGCTTTGTCCCTCTTCCTTATTCAAAAAGTTGGCCAAAACGTGAGCCTGCAAATGGTTTACCTCAATCAAAGGCACATCTAAACTGAAGGCCATAGCCTTGGCAAAAGAGTTACCCACAAGCAACGAACCGAGCAAGCCTGGACCATTTGTAAAACCTATTGCACTTATTTGATTTTTTGTTATCTTTGCACGGTGAAGTGCGGTGTCCACGACGGGAATGATATTTTGCTGATGAGCTCGGGATG
>JAKSMH010000114.1 GCA_024400715.1 Bacteroidales bacterium
AGTACGCCCTTGCCGATGCCGATGCCGGAACCGACTTTGTGCATATCTTCGCGTGCGGTGGCAAAGACTTCCACACCGCCTTGCTTCACCACGGCCATATTACGCGTCTGCAAAATAAATAGGCCGTCGGCATCTGCGGTTTCAAAGGTGAATTCAATTTCCTGATGGATGAACCCATCCTTTTCAATCATCCTCTTGGCGACTTCTTTCAACTTGTTGAAAATGTCCGGATAATGGCTTTCCAATGAGAATGGTGCTTTCTGATAACTACGCAAGCGTTGCGCCTCGCTGATGGGCAGTGTGTTGACCAAACCGCCAACAATGTCTTCGCCTTGACTGAGGAAGGAAAAGTCGCCATTGAGGTTGATAGCGGATCGGTTGCTCTTGATGTCTCGGGTGAACAATACGCCCGAACCCGATTCGCGATGGATGTTGCCGAATACCATTTTCTGCACGATGACTGCCGTTCCCCATTCGTTGGCAATGTGCATGTGCTCACGATAAACCTTGGCACGTGGAGAATTCCAGGAATCGAAAACGGAAATGGCGGCAATCTTCAACTGCATAAACGGATCTTCTTCAAAGTGAATGCCGTTGTCAATCAGCAATTGCTTATAGGCGAAGGCAATTTCCCGCATATTGGCAGGCGTGAAGCCAATCTTTTGCGCCACATTGTACTTTTTCTTGTAATCCAAGATGATTTTGTCGAAATCATCACGCTCTAAGCCGTATGACATTCCCCAGGTTTGCAATAAACGACGATAACAATCCCAAGACGTCCACGCATAATTGTCCTGCTTGCTCAGCTCTTCCGTAATCTCGTCATTCAACCCCACGTTCAAAAACGTACTCATAGCCCCCGGCATTGAAATGGCCGAACCGGAACGGACGCTCAATAGCAAAGGATTGTGCGGATCACCGTATTTACATCCCGTAATTTTTTCAATCTTAGATAGATGCGTCTTTATCATCTGATCCAATTCGTTGTTGATGGATTCAACTTTGAGGATGGATTTAATACGACGGAAAATTTCAGTGGTAATGATGAATCCCGGTGGAACAGGGTAGTCGTTCAAGTATAATTTCTTCAGATAATAGGCCTTCGAACCAATAAACACCTGATTGTCAATTATCGGCGTTTCGTGATATAGCGGACTGATGGCCATCCGCTGGTCGTAGGTCATAATGTTCTGGGCTTCTTCCGAAGTCAACACATTGACCTGCTTGCGAAGATTATTCAAAATCTCGCCCATAAAGTTGTCTAACTGCTGAATAATAAACGCTGAAGAAAGCAGTTCACGATAGAAAATCTCCGACTTTTGAGCGATGGTCTTTTTAATCAGATATTTATCGTTAATTTCGGGATTTTGCTGCGGAATGATGGTCTTCAACAGCATATCGTATGGACGAATGAAGTAGTTGTTGATGATTTCCTGGATGCTGCCTTCCATAAATTGGAAAATGTTGATATACTGATCAATGGTAAAGCAGCCGGAGGTCAAACTGTATTCAAGCATCTTGAGGTTGGAATCGAAACTCTGGTCGTGAATGCCGTCCAAACTCAAACCATCCCTGAGCAATTTGATCATGTCGCAGATTTCCTTGAAAACTTTCAGGGTGAAAAATTCCGTGTTGATTCCCGTAATGATTCGCTTCACCAATACGGAGGCGATGCGTTCCAAGCGGAAAGTCAATCCCAAAGCGTCGAATTTCACTTCTTTGTAATAGCCGTACATCGATGGAATGCCGAAGGCGATGTGTCGTTTGTAAAACACGTTTTCCCATCCTTCACTTTTCTTTTCGTCGAAAATGATGTCGTTCAACTTCTTCATCAATGAGAAAATGTGCTTCAGGGTAGCCACGGGCTCGTCTTTCTCAAGCAGCATTTCCAATTTGTCAATGTCTTCTTTATCAACAAAATAGTATTTTTTGAGGATATTGATGATGTCGGTGGAATCGAAAATGTATTTTTCTTTCAGCAACTGATAAAGTTCGATAATCAGACATACGCGCTTGATATCTGTTTCGTTGTCATGCTGAATGTTTTTGACCAAATCCTCGACTTCTTCTTTGTTTTTTTCAATCAGTTGTTCTACAGTCAAATTGTTGTTTTCCAACAATTTTATCAAGACTTCGTGAACGCCTTTAACCCAAATACCGTCAGGATCCACCAAGCAATAGACGTTTTGCGGAAGAATCTTTTCCAAATGGCTCTTGTTCAAGTCTTTCCAGAAATGAATCACGTCCAAGGTGATTTGGATGTGGGAGTTGTTGCCTTCGGTATGGATTTGTTTTCTAAGGAAGTGAATCAGTTTGTCGTTGCGGTGCGAGAGTTCGTCAATCTTAGTGGAAACGTCTCGTAATACGCCTTCTGCACCGATTTCGTTGAAATAGACAGGAAAAATTCGAGCCAACTGCTTGGTCTGCTTGTAAATAGGCGAAATTCTCGCATTCAGCAACTTCGTGATGTCTTTTTGGAAGAAGTCGGTGTCGAAAATGAAAATGCCGCCCACCCGCAAGTTGATGATGAGGGCCGCCAACAAACGCTGCATCGTTTCGGGGTCATGTTCAATCAAATCCAGCCAAACACGGATGTTCTTGACGTGACAAGGATTCACCTTCAATTCCCAATCGTTGGTCATATAGGTAATGCCCGGCGTGACAAATCCGAAATCGATGATTTTCTTTTCAAGATAATGAATGAGCGTGTTGTTCTTGGTATTGATGATTTCCTTTCCCAAAGTGAGAATGGAATCTAAGATCAGATTGATGTGGTTTTCTTTGAAGTCGTTGAATTGGTCGAACAGTTCATTCATTGAGGCAATGCATTGTTCTTCATCCAATTCGTTGCTGATTTTCTTGATAACCTTGTTCAGTTCAATAAGCAGATATTCCCGGTGGTATTTAACTCCCGGCAAATGAAGCAGGTAGAAGATATAGCAGAATTGTTCGCTGGCCTTGTCAAAAATGTCTATTTCTTTCTTGTACGCTTCGATGATGTCGGCAAAAGTAAACGCGTATTGGCTCAATGCGTCAAAATCCTTGGCCTCATCGATGCCGGTATAATAGTCGGTGTATAGTGCTTTGCCCAATGGTTTCAGGGCTTCACTATAATCTTTGGACATTTTTTCCTTGTTCTTTTCGTACCAGGTCTCAATTTGGGTGCTTTCCTCCCAAAACTGGACATTGGATTTGAGCAACTGCTTCATAAAGTCGAAAGCCTTTTCTTTGCATTGCTCGTTTTCCACGGCTTTCCGCAGCTTTTTCTTGAAATGCCCCACGTTGTAAAGGTAACTAAAACGATTACATTCAAAATTGTCAACGAGAATCTGTATGAAATCATTGGCAAAATGGGTGTTCTCAATGGTTTCATAACTATTGTTGAAGAAGTCTAAAAATGTGTATATCAACTGTTTGCACAAATCGTCGGCCAACTGTTTCTGCAATAGTTCCTTGTAAATGTCGAAGATGATTTGCAGTGACTTTTCTTTGGATTCTTCTGGCAGTTCCTTATATAGCCAGAAATCGGAGATTGTAACGCTAACCAACTGGTTTACAATCTCTGTTCTATTTGAAAAAGGGTGGTGGTATTCGTTAAAGAAATCCGTTATCCGCTTATGGATTCCCCAATAATTGTCGGAAAGCGACATAAACCACTGGTGATGGTCGGGAATGGTATATGGAATATTTTGTGTGCGTGAAAGGTTGGCTTCCAACGCCTGAGATTTAATCATTTCATTCATGATTGTTGCAATATTTAATTAAGTCGATAATGCGTGATGAATAGCCGTATTCGTTGTCGTACCAGACCAGCAACTGCACGAAATTGCCGCCGATGACCTTGGTGGACAAGGCATCAAAGATGGCGGAATGCGGGTTGTTGGTGACATCGCTGCTCACGATGGGGTCTTCCGTATATTCCAAGTAGGGTTTCAAGTCGCCGGTGGCCTGTCGCAGAAAAGCATCCTTGATGTCACGTGTGGTGACTTGTCGATGCAATGCGGCAGTCAATTCCACGAAGGAACAGTCCGCCACAGGTACGCGCGTGGCAAAACCGTCGAAGATTCCTGCCATTTCGGGAATGACCAGCTGCGCGGTTCTAACGGCACTTGAAGTCGTGGGGATGATATTGGCCATGGCCGAACGTGCCCGCCGATAGTCCGAATGAAATCCGTCCTGCAAATTCTGGTTGTTGGTCGTGGGGTGGACGGTGTTCATGAAACCCCTAACCAGCCCAAATTCGTCATTGACCACCTTGATGGCCACCGCGATGCAGTTGGTGGTGCAGGAAGCATTGGATATGATACGGTCGGTTTCCCGTATGGTGCGATGGTTGACTCCCATAACGATGGTGCGCTCAATGCTTGCGTCATCTGGAGGACAGCTTAAAATTACCCGTTTGACGCCGTCGCGCAGATGTGGCATCAATAGGGCAGCGGTCTTGAAACGCCCCGACGAGTCTATCACCATTTCCACGCCCGTCTTTCCCCAGGGAATGGCAGCTGGATGCATCTCGTTGGTGACCAAAATCTTTCTGCCGTTGACAATCAAATGCTCCTGGTCAAAGTCTATGTCTGCGTTAAAGCGGCCGTGAATGCTGTCGTATTTCAACAGATGTGCCATCAGTCGCGTGTCCATTTTGTCGTTAATGTGCGCGACTTCGATGGCCGGGTCGCTCTCCGCCAAACGAAACACCATCTTTCCTATTCGTCCAAATCCGTTTATACCAATCTTAGTTGTCATTTGCTCTGTAGTAGTCTTTAGAAATTTGCCGCAAATTTACTAAAAATAATAATACCTTATAATAAGATAATTAGATTTTGTGACGTGTTTTTCAATCGTTATTCTAATAACTTGTGTGATTGAATGTTATGCTTGAAGTATGTGATGATGGCAAAGGCATTGTTTTTTTACTATATTTGCAGTCTCTTTTGATAAAAGGGAAAACTTATTATGAATTATAAACGATAAAAAATAGATTATCAGGTAAAAACCAAATCTAACCATGGCGTTTGCTGCTATTATTTGCCGGAAATAAACGATTTGAGAAATTTGGTTTAGTACATGACATTTTTTCATCCCGTCACATTTTGAACAGCAGCGGATAGGCAACGCCGTCGTGCACCACGGCAAGCATGAAGATGTTGATGTCGGTTCGTCCGAACTGCCAGTTGGTGCGGTCGATGGCGAGCCGGTATTTCTCTTTTTGCGGCAGCAGGTGGAAAATGAATTTCGCCACAAGGTCCTGGCTGATAGAATGTTTCGCAAAA
>JAKSMH010000115.1 GCA_024400715.1 Bacteroidales bacterium
TCCGTAAAGGCGAATTTGTCTATCTCATCGGCAAGACAGGAAGCAGAAAGACGTCCATTCTAAAAACGTAAATCGCCGAACTTCCTGCCCAAGGTGAAGAAGCCGTTATCAACGGTTTTAACTTGCTGAAAATCAAAAAAAGAGAAATTTCAGAACTCCGCACCAGCCTGGGTGTCGTCTTTCAGGATTATCAACTTTTGTCGGATATGACCGTATTGGACAATTTAATGTATGTGCTGAAAGCCACCCGTTGGAAAGACAAAGTGGCTATGGGCAACCGCTGCGAGGAAGTATTGGACTTGGTTGGCTTGGCCACCAAGGATTTTCGTTACCCACACCAATTGTCAGGTGGCGAGCAACAACGTGTATGCATTGCCCGTGCCCTACTCAACAAACCGGAAATCATTCTCGCAGACGAGCCCACGGGCAACCTCGACCCTATAACCTCCGAAGAGATTTTCAAAGTCTTCCACGAAATCAATCAGAAAAGCGGCACCACCGTACTTATGGCCACCCACAATTTCAATATGATTGACAAATTTGCCTCGCGAACCATCTGCGTTGAAAACGGCAAACTCATCGATTCTATGTTCTAAAATGCTATCCGTATTAATACCCATCTACAACCAAGATGTCAACAATCTTGTCAAAGAACTTGACAAACAGTTGATAGATAGGAATATTCCATACGAAATTATACTCTGCGACGACTGCTCCGAAGCATCGTTTCAATCAAAAAACGCCACGCTGCAAAATATAGACGCTGTCGTTTACATTCAAAACGAGCAAAATGCGGGTCGGGCAAAAGTCCGCAACTTTCTGGCACAATCGGCACAATACCCTTACTTGCTTTTCATTGACTGTGACGCAACGGTTTTTACGCACAATTACATCAGGAATTATGTGGAAACCATCAAAAAGAATGAAAAAAAGGAGCATTTTATCATCAATGGAGGCATTGCCTATCGCAAGGAAAAACCGGAGCAAGAACGTTATTTGAGATGGTTTTACGGAAAGCAAAGGGAAGAAATTCCCGCGGAAAAGAGAGGGTTAAATCCTTATCATCTTTTCACCCCTTTCAATGTCGTGCTGACAAAGTCAATATTTAGCATCCTGAAATTTGACGAAAGTTTGACGACCTACGGCAACGAAGACACTTTATTGGGATGCCAATTCAAGCAAAAAAATATACCCTACTTTCATATCGACAATCCACTTTATCACGACGGTTTAGACAAAAACGAGGATTTTTTGTCAAAAATCAGGATTTCCATCGACAATCTCTTCCTTTTATCAAAAAAAGAAGACCACCAAGATATCATTAACGAGAGCAGACTACTAAAGACATACACAAAATGTAAGAAAATGGCTCTTAGACCTGTATTGGCTACCATATTTCAACATTTTCAATCCAAAATAGAAAAGAGACTTTGTTCAAATCCCAATATATTTTTATTAGATATATATAAACTAACCTATTTAGCTACTAAAGAATCATAAATATGGCAGAACAGGTAAAAATCGGCAACATCACCTTAGGGGAAGGAAATCGCATTGTGGTGCAGTCTATGACCAACACGAACACTTTGGACGTAGAGGCCACGGTAGCACAGACAAAACGAATGATTGCCGCCGGTGCGGAAATGGTTCGCATCACCGTTCCGTCAATGAAGGAAGTGGAAGCATTGGGACAGATTAAAAAGCAATTGCGGGCAGAAGGCATCCTTACGCCGCTCATTGCCGACGTGCATTTCAATCCCAAAGTAGCCGAAGCCGCCGCCGCCATTGTCGAGAAAGTGCGCGTTAATCCGGGAAATTACGTGGACAAGCGCAACTTTAAGCACATTGAACTCTCCGAAAGCGAATACCAAGTATCTTTGGCAAATATGGAAAAGCGGGCCTTGCCGCTATTGGACATTTGCAAAAAACACCAAACGGCACTTCGTATCGGCATCAACCACGGATCATTATGCGACCGAATCGTAAGCAGATACGGCAACACGCCCCACGCAATGGCAATGTCGGCCATTGAATGGTTGGACATCTGTGAAAAGAACGACTTTCGCAACATCGTTTTCTCAATGAAGTCCAGCAACGTCAACACGATGTTGGAAGCCACCATTTGTTTATACAATATGATGAAAGAGCGAGGTCGTATTTACCCACTTCATTTAGGTGTCACCGAAGCGGGCAACGGCCTTGAAGGAAGGGTTAAGTCGGCTGCTGGAATCGGAGCATTGCTATTGATGGGTATCGGCAACACCATCCGTGTCTCGCTAACAGAAAAACCGGAAAACGAAACGCCCTTTGCGCACCAATTGATAGCTGCAGTGAACAACCTCCATGAAAACGATTATCATATTGAGAACCAGAAACTGATTTATACCAAAGACGAAAAAGATTACGACCGATGGATTGCGGGAGCGGCTGCCGTAAGTGGACTTTACAATTATCAGAAAAAAATCAATGACATCATCATTCAAAATCCACATTTCTCGACAGAAGAAAATGAACGATTAGCCGCAGCCATCTTGCAGTCCTGCCGTCTCAAGATGAGTCAAACCGAATTCATTTCCTGTCCATCCTGCGGCAGGACCCAATACGACATCGAATCCATACTGTCACAAGTCAAAGCTCAATTTTCCAATCATCCCGGACTAAAAATCGGCGTGATGGGGTGCATTGTCAACGGTCCAGGCGAGATGGCCGACGCCGACTATGGCATCGTCGGTGCCACCAACGGCTACGCAGCCGTATATCAGGGTAAAAACCGAGTTTCGGACATCATTCCCGTCAACGAGGCATTTGAAAAGTTAAAACAACTCATTGACAAAAACGATGAAAAGTTATAGATTAATTTATTATTTTTGCAGCGAAAAACAAAATATTTCTAACAATAAAAAAAAATCACTATGAAAAAGTTATTCTCAATCGTCCTCATCAGCGTGATGAGTTTGACATTTGCCTTCGCACAAAATGTAACGGAAGGAAATGTAAGTTTCAACAAATCAGAATTAAATGGTTTCATCATCAACATTCCCGGTGTTGACAGCAAGACAGCCGTTGCCGCCATGCAAGAATATTTTAGCGAACAAAGTTTTGCCAAGCCAAAAACAGAAAGCAAATTCACCGTTTACAAAGCTCAACGATTCACTTTATTTGGCGAAGGAAGCTACGACATCTACTTCAATGCCGTTGACAAAGGCAAAAAGAAAGACCAGTCTGTTGACATCAATTTGATTTGCAGTATGGGCAATATGAACGTTGTATCTTCCAATGGAGATGCCACAACTGCAGCCAATGTCCGCAATTTTATGGAAAAATGTCCTAAAATCATTGAAAAATATCAATTGAAACAAAAAATTGAACAAGTAAAGAAAGACATGGAAAAGGCGCAGAAAGAAAAAGAAAAAAACGAAAAAGCCTTGAAGAAGTTGCAAGATGCCGTGTCTAAGGCCACCGAAAGCCAGAAAAGCATCGACAAACAATACCAAGATTATCTTGATATGCTTAATGCTTTCAGCTTAGATTAATCGATTTTAACCATACAAAAAAGGGGGATCTTGAAAATCCCCCTTTTTTATGTCTTTTGTTATTTGACAATTACATTTTTTCAGGGACATCAATACCCAAAAGCGACATTCCTTGTTTGATGACCAGCGCCACCAACTGTGAAATACACAAACGGGTAGCACGCAAAGCCGCATTTTCTTCTTTGAAAATAGGTGAAGACTGATAAAAACCGTTAAAATCCTTTGCCAAATCAAACATATAGTTGGCAATAAGCGCAGGGCTGTAACTCTCGCCCGCATTAGCCACGACCTGAGGAAAAGCATACAGAGACTTCAGCAAAGTTTTCTCCGCCATTCCCAAATCTGCAGCTGCCATCGGCAAATCCAGTTCCACCTTGTTTTCCGCCGCCTTACGGAGCAGAGACTTGATACGTGCGTGAGTATATTGAATAAAAGGAGCCGTATTTCCATTAAAATCTATGGATTCGGCTGGATTAAACAGCATATTCTTCTTAGGATCCACCTTCAAGATGAAATACTTCAAGGCACCCAAACCAATCATTTCATACAATTTATCGGCCTCTTCCGGTTCAAAATCGTGTTTTCCAAGGGCCTCTGTGCTTTCCTTTGCTTGCAGGAACATCTCGTCCATCAAGTCGTCGGCATCGACCACGGTTCCCTCACGGGATTTCATTTTTCCATTCGGCAATTCCACCATACCGTATGAAAGATGATAAATATGGTTACCAAAATCCTTTTGCAATTTCTTGCCCAAGACCAATTTCAGGACATCAAAATGATAATTTTGCTCATTTCCAACGACATAAATCATATTTTGAGGTTGAAATTCCTCATAACGAAGTTGAGCCGTGCCCAAATCCTGCGTCATATACACAGACGTTCCGTCGCCACGAAGCAACAACTTCTGGTCAAGCCCTTCGTCGGTCAAATCCACCCAAACTGAATTATTCTCTTTTCTAAAGAAGACACCTTTTTGAAGACCTTCCTCCACCAAAGCTTTTCCAAGAAGATAAGTCTTTGATTCATAATAAATTTTATCAAAAGAAACGCCCATTCGAGCGTATGTGGAATCAAAACCCTCATAGACCCAGGCGTTCATTTTTTCCCACAATGCACGGACTTCAGGATCTTCCGCCTCCCATTTACGAAGCATTTCCTGAGCTTCCAACATCAACGGGGCATTTTTTGCCGCCTCGTCATCGCTCATTCCCTTTGACTTAAGTTCTTCAATTTCAGCTTTGTAATGCTTATCAAACTCCACATAATACTTACCTACCAGATGGTCGCCCTTCATACCAGAATTTTCAGGAGTTTCGCCGTTGCCGTACTTCATCCAGGCCAACATAGACTTACAAATATGAATACCTCTATCATTGACCAAATTAACACGTTTGGGATTTTTGCCGCAGGCATCCAAAATCAACGAAACGGAATAGCCGAGCAAATTGTTTCGAATATGACCCAAGTGCAAGGGTTTATTGGTATTGGGAGAAGAAAATTCGATTAAAGTGGGCTGTTCATCAACATTGGTCTTTCTGCCAAAATTAACATTATTCAAGTGACGATGCAGGAAATTCAGCCAATATTCATTGCTGACAGACAAATTCAGAAAACCTTTCACCACATTGTATGACACAACCGAGCCTTGAACGCCGTCGGAAGTGGAAAAAGACGACAATTTTTCCACCAGTTTGGCACCGATTTCGTCAGCCACCACGTCAGGAGCTTTA
>JAKSMH010000116.1 GCA_024400715.1 Bacteroidales bacterium
TTGCTTTGCTCCCGATTCTTTAATCTAAATGAAATCTATTTTGAAAAACCTTTGAAAAAAAATTACGCCGAAATAGATTCTTTTATTATTTATATGTGTATCGAGGGAAACGTCCAGTGCTTTACCGAAGAGGAGCAAATTGAGTTGAAACAGGGTGAAGTAATGCTGGTCCCGGCTTCAACCAATGAGCTAAACCTAATCCCGACTCAAAAAAGTAAATTGTTGGAAGTTTATCTATAAATTGGCGATTTTGATAGAAATAATGTATATTTGCAACTTCAAATGCAGTGAAAATGATACAGCTAAGTCATATTGACAAAAGTTTCGGCTCACTTAAGGTCCTAAAGGATGTCTCTTTAGAATTTGAATCATCCAAAGTGATTACCATTGTCGGTCCATCCGGAGCGGGAAAGTCAACTTTGCTGCACTTAATCGGAACGTTGGATAGACCGGATAGGGGAGACATCGTTATTGACGGTGTGAAAGTCAATGATTTGAATGATGACGCACTGTCTGATTTCCGTGGCAAACATATTGGTTTCGTTTTCCAGTTTCACCACTTGCTTCCCGAATTTTCGGCAATGGAAAATGTGATGCTTCCTATGCTGATTGCAGGCAAGACAAAGACCGAAGCTAAATCGCGAGCACAGGAATTGTTGTCGTTCTTGAAACTGGACGCCCGTGTGGGACATAAGCCGTCAGAGTTGTCGGGTGGCGAACAGCAACGTATGGCCGTGGCCCGTGCGTTGGCCAATAATCCCGACCTGATTTTGGCAGACGAACCGTCTGGAAACCTGGATACAGAAAATGCCAAAAATCTCCATCAGCTCTTTTTTGATTTGCGCGACCAATTTCATCAGACTTTCGTCATCGTGACACATAACGACGAGTTGGCTCGCCTTTCTGACCGCCGGGTGGTGATGCGTGACGGCGAAATTATTTCAGCAGAATAATTACAATATCAATAAATTAACAACTTAAAAAAACACAAAGATGAACGAAGAAATCAAAAAATTGTATCCCAAACAGTTATGGGAAAATTTTAGCAACATTTGCTCTGTGCCACATCCCTCAAAACACGAAGCTCAATTGGCAGCTTTCTTGAAAAATTGGGCAGAAAAGAACAAAGTTGAATGTATTCAGGATAAAACGGGCAACCTCGTTTTCCGTGTTCCTGCTACCAAGGGTATGGAAAAACGTACACCTGTCATCCTTCAAGGCCATATTGATATGGTTCCTCAGGCCAATAGCGATAAAAAACACGATTTTACCAAGGATCCTATCGAAACCATCATTGACAATGGTTGGGTAAGAGCTAACGGTACGACTTTGGGTGCCGACAACGGTATCGGTGCCGCAGCCGCCTTGGCAGTTCTTGTAGATAAAAAAATTGCCCACGGACCAGTTGAAGTTTTGTGTACGGTGGATGAAGAAACTGGTATGACCGGTGCTTTCGGCTTGAAAAAAGGCCTGTTGAATGGCAAAATCCTTATCAATTTGGATTCTGAAACAGAAGGCGAGCTTTATTTGGGTTGCGCTGGTGGCTTGGATGCCAATATTACTATGAAATATAAGGAAAAAGCTGTTCCTGCCGGTATGAAGGCATTACAGTTGTTTATTACGGGCTTGAAAGGCGGCCATTCCGGTATGGATATCAATTTGGGCCGTGCCAATGCCAACAAACTGTTGGTGAGAGTGTTGAAGTCGTCTATCGACCAATACGAAGCCAACATTTGTTCTGTTAAGGCCGGTAGCTTGCGCAACGCCATTCCTCGTGAAGCCGTCGCCGTGGTGGTTCTTCCAGAAGACAAGGTGGCTGCTTACAAACGCTTCGTGAAGAAGTTTGCCGACACGGTCAAGGCTGAGTTCGCCCTCACCGAACCCGATATGGAAGTTAAGGTGAGCATCGTGGATACCCCAAAGAAAATGATTGTGGAAGAAGCCCAAAAACGTATCGTCAATCTGGTCTTCGCTATTCCTAACGGCGTTCAACGAATGAGCGACTCAATGAAGGATTTGGTGGAAACTTCTAATAACCTGGCTATTTTCAATGCCGAAAAAGGCGAGTTGTCACTGAAGTGCCTCCTCCGCAGCTCCGTGGATTCCGCTAAGGAAGCGCTGGGACAAAAGATGACCGCTATCGCCGAATTGGCAGGTGCCGAAATCGAACTTACCGGCGCTTATCCAGGATGGAAACCTAATATGGATTCTCCAATTTTGAAGACTTGTATGGAAGTCTATAAGAAGAAATTCAAAAAAGAACCCGTTACAATGGCTATCCACGCCGGTTTGGAATGCGGCTTGTTCGGTGTTTGCTATCCTGATTGGGATATGATCTCATTCGGACCTACCATCAGCCATCCTCACTCTCCAGACGAAAAGGTGAATATCGAATCCGTGGGCACATTCTGGGATTTCCTCGTGGAAGTTCTGAAGAATGTTCCCGTACAAAAATAATGTGTTAAAGTAAATTGAATTAGGAAGTCGGGAAATTCTTGTTTCTTGACTTCCTAATTTATTATCCGAATAATCAATAATTGTGATGGTTTATGCGTCTTGATAAATATTTGGTTGAAAATCATTTTTTTACATCTCGTGAACGTGCTCAGGATGCCATTGCCCAAAAAACGGTGATGCTGAATGGAAAATTGGTGGACAAACCGTCAAAAGATATTGCTGAAACGGACGAGGTGACGGTCATCGATATTTTTAACAAGTTCGTGAGTAGGGGCGGTTTGAAGTTGGAAAAGGCAATCAATGACTTTCAACTGGATTTCGTGGGAAAACGTGTGTTGGACGTGGGAAGTTCCACTGGCGGATTTACGGATTGTGCCCTGCAGTGTGGAGCTGATTTTGTGGTGGCCGTTGATGTGGGAACCAATCAACTTCACCCGACCTTGAGAGCGTCAAATCAGATCTTGTCTATTGAAAATAAGGATTTTCGAGATCTGACTTTGGAAGATGTTGAAAATCAAAAGTTTGATTGGATTGTCTCCGATGTTTCCTTTATTTCGTTGACCTATTTATTCCCCTATTTCAAAACGTTTATGAAAGAAAATACTCGCTTGATGTTGTTGATAAAACCCCAATTTGAAGCTGGGGCATCCTTCCTCAATCGTAGCGGCATCGTGACGGATGACAAAGGTTATAAAACGGCTATCCAACGGGTGTTGGCTGAAGCAACCATCGATGGCTTTTATTTGAATAATATCGCTGTTTCAACTTTATTCGAGAAGAATAAAAATGTTGAGTTTTTGGCTTTGTTTTCTCAAAAGGATACGGGTTTTCGTTATAAATTTGAAACATTGTCGGAACAAGTGAAAAAAGCCAAGCAAAATTTGCGTTAATCAGTTTAATTTGTTGATTTATAATGAATGACGAGTATTTTATGCGTTGTGCCCTGAACGAAGCACAAGACGCCTTAGAGGAAAACGAGGTGCCGGTTGGCGCAGTGGCCGTGGCCAATGGCCAGATTATAGGCAAGGGACATAACCGAACGCAGCTGTTGCACGACGTGACCGCACACGCCGAAATGCAGGCTATCACGGCGGCAGCCAATTATCTGGGTGCTAAATACTTAAACGAATGTACTCTGTATGTTACCTTAGAGCCGTGTGTGATGTGTGCGGGAGCCATCGCCTGGGCCCAAGTGGGTAGGGTGGTGTATGCCGCTTCGGATCCTAAAAAAGGGTACTCGCTAATTCCCCAAAATTTACTTCATCCCAAGACAGAAGTGTGTAAGGGCGTTTTGGAATCGGAAGCCTCCCTTTTGCTAAAAGATTTTTTTGATAAAAAACGCTAGCCGTTTTCTTAGTTTCTTAATGATTTGGTTATAACGTGTGTCCACGAAGTAGTGACGTGGCGTGCTGTGTCGCATTGCATCGTGCCGCGTAGTGTCGCTATGTGTGGTCCAGATGCGGTGCGCCACGTCACCGTAAGAAGGCAGCAAGGATCCGCGGGAGCGATTGGAATGGCGCCGAAGGCGGTGCGAGCGCAGCGAGCACGGAACCCATGGAAAGCGCGACGGCGAGCGTTAGCGAGCCGGACCGCCCAAATAATCAAAAAAAATCATTTTTTTTCATCCCCAACAGCTATAATCTCCACAAAAATTAGTATCTTTGCAACAATAAAAACATAAATTTATGAAAATAGATTTTTTAGGCGCCACCGAAGAGGTTACCGGTAGCAAGTTCTTGATAACCACACATAAAGGGACCAAAATCCTCTTGGACTGCGGTATGTACCAGGGTAAAGGCCTGGAAACGGACGGTATGAACCGCGACCTCGGCTTTGAACCTTCGGAAATTGACTATCTGCTTCTGTCTCACGCCCATATCGACCATTCGGGCTTGATTCCCTACATCTGCAAATTGGGCTTCAAGGGTACAGTTTTCTGTACGCACGCCACCCGCGACCTGTGCTCCATTATGCTTCCCGATTCGGGACACATTCAAGAAACCGATACCATACAGTTCAACAAAAAGCGTGCCAAACAAAACCTGCCGCCCGTAGAACCCATCTACACGATGGAAGACGCAGCCAACAGTCTGTCGCATTTCGTCAGTTTTCCCTACGACCACGAATTTGCCGTTGAAAACGACTTCAAGGTGAAATTCATCGACACGGGCCACATGCTGGGAAGCAGCGCGGTTTACATCACGTTTACGGAAAAGAGAAAAAAGAAAACACTCTGCTACACCGGCGACATCGGCCGCTACAACAAACGCATTCTTCCCGACCCCAAGCCCTTCCCGCAAGCCGACTATATCATTACGGAGTCAACCTACGGCGATCGGCTCCACACTACCTTGGACACCGCCGAACAGGACTTGGCCCTCATCGTCAAGGACGCGTGTGCTCAACGCAAGGGCAAACTGCTGATTCCGTCGTTCGCCATTGGCCGTACCCAGGAAATCGTGTATGCGCTCCACCGCCTAAAACTGGCCCAGGTGCTTCCCGACGTGGAAATCTTCGTGGACAGTCCGCTGGCCGTTTCCGCCACCAACATCTATCGCCTGCACAAGGAATGCTTTAACGAGGAAATGCGCGAGTTTATGGAGAGTTCCGCCGACCCCTTCGGTTTTGAGAAACTGCACTACGTCCGCACCACCGACGATTCCAAGAAACTCAATACCTACAATCGTCCCTGCATTATCATCTCGGCTTCGGGGATGATGGAAGCCGGCCGTATCAAGCACCACCTGGCCAACAATATCGAAAATCCGCGCACCACGCCTTCGCGCGTCG
>JAKSMH010000117.1 GCA_024400715.1 Bacteroidales bacterium
CTATCCCACGGATACTATTTATGGCATCGGTTGTGATATTTTCAAGCAAAAAAGCATCGAACGCATCACGCAAATTTTGGGCGATAAAAAGAAAAAGTCGGCGATGACCTTCATTTGCCACGACTTGAGTAATCTTTCGGATTATACGAAACCTATCAGCAACAACGTCTTTAAGGCAATGAAAAAAGCCCTTCCCGGACCGTTTACATTCATCCTTGAAGCTAACAACAATGTACCCAAAATTCTCCAAAGCAACAAAAAATCCGTCGGCATCCGCGTGCCTGACAATAATATCGTTCGTGAAATCGTTGAACAATTGGGACATCCCATTTTATCAACTTCAGTGAAAGATGACGACGAAATTGTGGAATACACCACCGATCCGGAACTAATTCACGAAAGGTACGGCGATTTGGTGGATATAGTCATCGACGGCGGTTATGGCGACAATGTTCCTTCAACCGTGGTCAATTGCGTTGACGGTGAAATCGAAATCGTTCGTGAAGGAAAAGGTGATGTTGACTTGGTACTTTAAGATATGAAAAGCATTGTATTTCTCCTTACGGCTCATTCTGCGGAAGACGAAAGGGTTCGTTTTCATCAGTTGCCGTCGTTGACGAATGCGGGCTGGACGGCCCATATCGTGGCTCCATCGCAGGGAGAATTGCCGGGTTCCAATCCTTACGCTCGTCTATACGATGCCCACACGATGACGCGGCGGCAATGTGTCAAGCACTGCGTTTCTATCTTGGAAGAATTGAAACCGGATGTGGTGCTGGCCGATACGCCGATGTCACTTTGGATGGCTGTCCGCTATCGCCGTTCGTCAAAACGTGAGGTGGCGGTGCTGTATGATGTCACCGAATGGTATCCGTCGAAGAAAAATCTCCGATTCGTGTCGGGAATTGCCAAGGGATTGAAATTCTGTGCTCTGACTTTGTTTAACATTTATGTTAATCTATATACGGATGGTTTTGTCTTTGGAGAAGAGGATAAGGCAAGGCCTTTTCGGCGGCTGTTTCCGCATAGCCCCTTTGTGATGACTTCCTATTATCCTGATTTAAAATATATTACATCCATTCCTGCGGAAGATTTGCGTTCGCGGGTTCGACTGTTTTATAGTGGTAATCTGACGGATGAAAAGGGCTTTGGAAATGTGCTGAAAGCAGCGGTTTGGGTGGCGCGTTTCAATCCCGAAACGCAGGTCGTCTTGAATGTGTTGAGTAATCAGCACTTGGAAAAAATGCCGTCGCTACCTGCTAATTTGATGTTGCAAATTGATGACTATCAGCCGTTTGTCGATTTTTGTCAAAGAGCGGCTCAAAATGATGTCTTTTTGGATTTGCGTATTCCTGACAACGAGAATCAAAAATGTCTGCCCATCAAGTTGTTTTATTTTATGGCGATGGGCAAACCGGTCATTTATACCGATTTGGCTGCCATTCGCAAGGGCTGCCCTGAGTTTGAAGAGTTTGGCTCGTATGTGAATCCTTTTGATACACAGCAAGTTGTGGATATTGTTAACGACTATATCCGTGATGCCGAAAGCTATCGAAAGCGTTGTGAGGCGGCATTGCGTTGGGCAAGGGTAAAGTATAACTGGAAGGCCATAGAGGCCGATTTTGTTCATTTTATCCGGCAGTATGAGTAGTATTGACATCAAGAAGAATATTGTTCTCACCGTGATGAGTAAGTCATTGATAATGGCCCTCAATTTTGCGGTAATTGTCTTGACCACGCAGCTGTGGGGAGCGGCAGGTCGTGGTTCCATTGCTATTTTTGTGGCCGATTTGGGCTTGATTTCCATATTTGCCAATGTTTTCACAGGAAGTAGTATTTCCTATTTCTTTTCCCGTATCGGTTTCTCCAAGTTGTCGTCGCTGGCCCACGTGTGGTCTTTGGTGGTTGGAACGGTGGCGGCGGCCGTGTTGTTTACCTTTGGACAAAACCAAATAGCTCCTTTTATCTTTACAGCGGCCACGCTGATGGGCATTTTCGCATTCCATAATTCTCTGTTTGTCGGAAGTCAGCGTATCGACAGGTATAATCTCTTTACGGTTTTACAACCCTTGTCGTTGCTCTTGCTGATGTTGGCCTTTTATTGGATTTGGCCGTCATTGGGTTATTATTGCTACTTTTTTGCGCAGTCCTTTTCTTTGCTGATATTGATTGCCGTTTGTTATGCGATGCGTCAAAAAATGAAGATTCGGCTGCACTGGGATTGGGATTTGACGGCTGCCAAAGAGGTTTTTTCCTTTGGCTGGAAGACGGAGTTGAGCAGTCTGCTGCAGTTCTTTAATTATCGCTTGACCTATTATGTGTTGGATTTTTATTTTGGCAGGTCTTCTGTCGGTGTGTTTTCGATAGGCGTCAATGTGGCCTCGGCGATATGGATTATCAGTCAGAGTATGTCGATGGTGCAGTTTTCCAATGTGCTCAAACAGGGTAATACGCGTTTGTCCAGAAAGGAAACGATGTCCATAGCGTTGGCGAGTCTGGGCATTTCCGCGTTGAGCCTTGGTGCCGTGGTGTTGTTGCCGGCATCGTGGTTCGCTTTTGCCTTCGGTCCCGAGTTCGGAGAAGCCAAACGGGTCGTGTTGGCCTTGGCACCGGGAATCTTGGCCTTGGCTTTTTCCAATGTCATCGGCAATTACTTCTCTGCCATTCGACATCTTAATATATTGATTGTCAAATCGGCCATAGGTTTAGTGGTGACTTTGTCGCTGGCTTTCGTTTTGGTGAAACAATATGCCATCGACGGGGCTTGCATCGTCAATTCGGCTTCATATATCGTGTCGTCCATCGTGTTGTTGCTTTATTATTTTTCTAAAAAATCTCATTCTGATATTTATGAATAACAGCTTTTTAATATATACTTTTGGTTGCAAACTAAATTTTAGCGAGTCGTCTGATATGGCACGACGTTTGCGCGAGAAGGGTTGGACTGAATCCGATAATCCGGAGGCCATCATCGTGAATAGTTGTGCGGTGACACACGCGGCTGAAAAGAAGGTGCGCAATTATGTTGCGCACTTGCACCGAGAATATCCGGAGGCACGGATTGTGGTGGTGGGTTGCTATGCGGCACTACAGCCAGAAACCATTCACCAGTGGAGTGGGGTGGCTGCCGTCTTTGGCAATCGCGACAAACTCCACGCCGTGAATTTCGTCCTCGGCGAGGCCATCCCTGAAATTCCGACGTTCTTTTCTACCTACTCTTCCAACGACCGTACGCGTTCTTTCTTGAAAATTCAGGACGGCTGCGACTACCACTGCACCTATTGCACCGTCTGCGATGCCCGCGGCGAAAGTCGGAGCGACAATATTGCCAATGTGTTGAAAAATGTGGAGAAAATTCACGAGGCCGGTTTGAAAGAAGTGAATATCACGGGTGTGAATTTGGGAACGTTTGGAAAAGGAACGGATGAAAACTTTTTCGATTTGCTGAAAGCCATTGACCAACAGAATTTGGTGGATAGGGTGCGTATTTCTTCCATCGAACCGAATTTGCTGACAGACGAAATCATCGATTTTGTGGCACAATCCCGTATCATTATGCCGCATTTTCACATTCCCCTCCAGTCGGGCTGTGATAAGATTTTGACTTTGATGAAACGCCGCTACAAAAGGGATTTCTTTCAAAATAAAATACTGAAAATCAAAGAACTAATGCCAGAAGCTTGTGTGGCTATCGATATTATTACGGGATTTCCGAGTGAAAGCGAGGCGGACTTCGCCGATAGTTTCGATTTTGTGAAGTCGCTGCCATTGAGTTATTTGCACGTGTTTACCTATTCGCGTCGTCCCAACACTGTGGCTGCTGCGATGAAAGAACAGGTGCCGGAACCCGTGAAACACGAGCGTACGCTACGTTTGGTGGAATTGTCGGAGACGAAGAAACGGCATTTCTATCAGGGGTATCTCGGCGAGGTACGTCCTGTGTTGTGGGAGTCGGAGGAGTCGGAAGGGAAGATGTTCGGTTTCACGGACAATTACATCAAGGTGCGTTCGTCCTTCCGCGAGGACTGGGCCAATCAGATTGTTGATTATGAATTGACGGAAGATGCTTTTTGCCTTGTAACGGAATAAGATTATAGTTACAATCCAAATTGATCCCGTAAAGTCGCAATTTCTTGTGCGGAAAGTCCTGTCGTTTGGGTAATGAAGTCAATATCCAAATTCATTTTTAGCATATTGATTACGATCTCGTTCTTCCCTTCAGATTTTCCTTTTTTCAAACCTTTTTTTAACCCTTTTTTCAATCCTTTTTCCATACCTTTTCTCATTCCTTCCTGACGAGAGGTTTTCATTGCGTCGCGTTCAAATTTCACGTGGTCCATATAGCGACAGTAGTGTCGTTTTTCTTCTTCACTCATCATCAAGTACTGCAGGTTGTCTTTTGCCAGGTCGAGTCCCGGGGCGGTGGTATCATCCTTGATGCGCCCGTTCTTGAGGTAGTCGAGCCATTCTTCCAAGGGTGTGGCACTGTAGGCCTTGTCGTACTGGTTTACCCTTATGATGTAGTACTCGGGGAAGATTTCTCCCGGTGTTTGAAGGGTCAGTGCGTCCTTTTGGTCCACGGAGATTCGAAGGGTGTCATGCGTGTTGACGCCGGTGAAGACGGTCTGTCCGTGGTAGAGGTAGTCGGAACCCTCGCCTAAGTTGAAATAGACGATGTTGATGCTGTAAACCTTCTTAACCTTTCCATAGTCATCGCCAAGGTTGATGTGCTCGACAATATTCTTGGAAACGCCGTAGAGGATGCGTCCCACGAAGTCGCTTTCGCTGGACTGCTGTATTTCAACTACGATGATTTCGTTTCTGGAATCTAACGCCTTGATGTCCACGCGGTTGAATTTATCGGCGTCGTGCTCCATGTTGGATTCGCTCTCGAGGAGTTCTACGATGTGTATTTTCTCCTTCAGGATGACAGACACCAATCCTTCCAACACGCCGAAGTTTGCCTTGTCACGCAGCAGTCGTTTCACCGCCCAGTCAAATCTCACATACTTTTCAGGCACCATAGTCTCTCCGTTTTTATTGCCGCAAAGATACTTATTTTTCTTGTCACTTTTCGCCATTGTTGATAATTTTTCAAAAATTTTGTCAAAAACGTCTGCAAAAGTACAAATAATTTTGATACAATATTTATAATTTAATAAAATAAAGTAAAATAAATTAAAAATAATTGATTTGAAAATCGTGGATTAAGAAAAATAATAACAGAA
>JAKSMH010000118.1 GCA_024400715.1 Bacteroidales bacterium
CTACGGCCACAGATGTGTTTTTCATAAATAATAAATTTAGAACTGCAAAAATACCAAAATTTGGTAACAATTGGACGAATGCCATCTTTTTTCTTGAGTTTTACCCAGATTGACGATTTTTTTACCGACTTGGGTAAAACTCAATTATTCTGTTTTTTGACGTCAAGAACATCTTTCATGGCAGTAGCTGTATTTTCAGATTAAATTCCGACTTCCTATTCCAAAATCCGCAATGCGATGGCAGCACACGCCTCCGCATCCGCCAAAGCGTGGTGATGATGCTCCAGGTGGTAGCCACAAGCCGCCGAGACCGTATGCAGTTGCAGGTTCTCCAACGTCTTGCCAAAATGCTTTTTGGCCGCTCGATAAGTGCAACGGAACTGATAACCGGGGTAATCCATCCGATATAGCTGAAAGGCCGCCTTCAGACAGCCCTCGTCAAACTGGCTGTTATGCGCCACCAACGGCAAACCCTTTATCTTGGGGGCCAACTGAGCCCATACTTTCGGAAAAATCGGAGCCGTGTCCGTGTCCTCATTCGACAAGCCATGCACCCGCTGACAATAGTAGTTGTAGAAATTGGGAGCCGGCTTGATTAGACTATAAAAACTATCCACCACCGCACCGCCACGCACCACCACCACGCCAACACTGCACACGCTGCTCGGAGCAAAATTGGCAGTTTCAAGATCAATAGCCGCAAAATCATTCATTTCAATCGTTATTTATTTTACAAAAATACAACATTAAACAATACTATCTGAATTATCCTGTGCAAAAATAGCACAAGGGTGTGCCTTTTTTGGGCACAGGTTCTAAAACGCACGACCGCGCGTCCCCCTATCCCCTATTACTTATTACCTATTACCTAAAAAACCATCAATTATTCAAAACTTTTGTATAACTTTGCAGTATGAAAAACTTATTTATAGAAACTTACGGTTGCCAAATGAATGTCGCTGATAGTGAAGTGGTTGCATCTATTCTATCAGCCGATTACAAAATTTGCGACGACATCAAGAACGCCGACCTCATCCTTTTAAATACTTGCTCCGTGCGCGACCACGCCGAACAACGAATCAGAAAACGCCTCAACGAATTAGGCGCGCTGAAGAAAAAAAAGCCGGGACTCCAAATCGGTTTACTGGGTTGTATGGCCGAACGGGTCAAAGAAAAACTGCTGAATGAGGAAAGTGCGCTCGACTTCATTGCCGGTCCCGACGCCTATCGGAGTCTGCCCGCCTTGATACAGGAATCCGCCTTCGGGAAAACGGCCTTCAACGTGTTGTTATCTACCGAAGAGACTTACGATGACATTGAGCCCATTCGCTATGACACCAACGGCATTTCGGCCTTTATCTCCATCATGCGCGGCTGCAACAATTTCTGCAGTTACTGCGTGGTGCCCTATACCCGCGGTCGCGAACGCAGCCGAAGTTCTGAAACCATCATCCGCGAAGCCCAACAATTAATAGATCAAGGCTATAAGGAAATCACTTTATTAGGTCAGAATGTCAATTCCTATTGTTCCAACGAAAATGGCGAAGTGGTCAATTTCGCAAAATTGTTGGAGAAGGTGGCACTGCTTTCGCCACAAGTGCGGGTACGTTTTGCCACTTCCCATCCCAAGGACATTTCCGACGAATTGATAGAAACCATTGCTAAGTATGACAACTGCTGCAAATACATTCATTTGCCCGTCCAGGCCGGCAGCAACGTGATGCTCAAACGTATGAATCGCGTCTATACCCGCGAATACTATTTGGAACGCATCGCCACCATCAAACGGCTGATACCGGATTGCGCCATTGCCACGGACATTATCGCCGGCTACAGCGGCGAGACCGAAGAAGACCATCAGGCCACGCTGTCGCTGATGAAAGAAGTAGGCTACTGCGCCGCCTATATGTTCAAATACTCGGAACGCGACTGCACGATGGCCGCCAAACGCTTCCCCGACGACATTCCCGACGAGATCAAGGGCCGCCGCTTAGAGGAAATTATTGCCCTGCAGCAGGAATTGTCATTGGCCCACAACCAAAAAGATATCGGCAAAACCTTTGAAGTATTGGTGGAAGGGGCTTCTAAACGCGATGCCAACGAATATTTCGGTCGCAACAGCCAAAACAAAGTCATCATTTTCCCTAAGGAAGATGCTAAAATAGGCGAATACGCCACGGTAACCGTTCGGTCTTGCTCTCCCGCTACGCTGAAAGGCGTGTTGGCAAAAAAATAAGACGTTATGCTGTGTATCCTGTCACCCAAAACCTCAGCACGACTTGACTATGTCTGCCACGTCATTTTCAAGCTGATACTGAATTTGGATTACACCATCACACAAGACGAACAAACTTACCGGCAACATCAGGATTTCAAACTGCGCTATCTTCCCAAGTCCAATATCCTTTTTGAAAAAGACATCCGCCCTCAGGATGAAAATCTGCTTTTGCAAGACAAGCCAGCACTGGCATTTTTCCTTCTAACCAATTATGAAGAATATCTTCCCGACTGTCCCCGCGATAAACACGGAAGAATCGTCCACGCACAATCATTTGTCGTCAGAAAACAATTATACCATCAGGCGACAGTTCATCGTATCGCTCTGAAATACAAAGAATTACTATCAAATCAAAAAGCGGATTTCCAGTGGAAAGAACAGAAATACAGATTTATTCCCACCTTTGACGTGGACATTGCCTACGCCTTCAAAGGCAAGAGTTTTGTCCATTTTGGCGGTGCCTTGCTCAAATCGTTGCTGAAAGGGAAAATAGAAAATGCCAAAAACATCCTCAGGGCCCGATTGGACAAGGATTTTGATGACCCTTACGATTTATACGAAACCGAAAAGAATTTGTGCGCACAACATCAACTTCAACCAAGCTATTTTATTCTCACCAGCCGTCGCAGTTTGTACGACCGCAACATCTCACCCCAAACCCCCGCTTTTGACGCGTTAATTCAGCAATTACAATCATTTGCAGACATTGGTTTACATACATCTTATTATGCTGAAGATCTGAATGACATTCTTCAGCAGAAAAAATTATTGGAAAACAAGCTGCACAATCGTGTTATTTCTTCGCGCCAGCATTTTTTAAAAGAAAAAATGCCCCAAACCTTCCAGAACCTGCTTGCCGCCGGCATCACGCACGACTATAGTCTTGGATTTTATGACCGCATCGGCTTTCGCAACGGGATGGCTATTCCTTTTCCGTTTTTCAACCTGAAAAAAGATGAAAAGACCACTCTCGTTCTTCATCCGTTGCTCTTTATGGATTCCGCTGCCATCCGGTCTGATTTTTCGGAAACGAACTACTGGAACGAACTTCAAGCTTTAATTCAGGAAGTGCAAACGGTAGGTGGAGAGATGACAGTCCTTTGGCATAACAACTTTATGCCCAAAGGTTCAAAAGAAGAGGCCTTGTTCAAAGCCAGTTTCGAGAAAATGGCCCAGGCCGCCCTTATTTAGAATAGTAAAGAATGGCGTCTTCAAGAGCATCCATACAAACAGGACAATAATGATTATAGATAATCTGATGCATTGTGCAGTGCATTGAGGGACGGAAAACACCTTCCGCCACATAGCCGCCACCTTCGAAAACGCCCAGCGCATCCTTAAATTCATCTATTGCCGGAGTGGGAATCGGCATACCCGGTTCAATCATATATTTCCATTTTGAATCAAAATCCACCAGAGTGGTCAAATTGGGTTCTATGGGTTCCACATCTTCGGGATAAAAATCACGGGTGGAAACTTCCGACTGGTAATATTCATCACCCAAGCCACCGATAAGGTGACCCATTTCGTGTACGATGACATAATCGGAATGTTCGCCTTCATTATTCACGGTACAATAATAATTATAGATGCCGCCGCCACCATATTTTTTGCTATTGCAAATCAAAATAACGAAATCGTAGGGAGCGTCATCGGCGATAGCGTGCATTTTCCAAACATTCAGACACATCAGATAGCGGTCAAGGTCAATGACATTGTAACTGCAATTCAAGAGCGTTTTCTTGAAAATCTTAGCATTGGGATCCGTAATCCCCGACTCTTCCGAATAGCCCTCAATCGCCCGAATATTCACGTGGTCGGCCATTTCCTTATAAGGAGAGCACTCCATAATGTGTTTTGTGAAGCGCTTGAAGTCTGCCATCATTTCCTTTTTATCCTCCTTGGCATAGCCGTCAGGAATGAATAAAATGTCGATGGCATCTCGAGAATCTGCCGCAACATGCAAATTCTTAACTTTATACTCCTTCGTCATCTTTTCGCAAGCCGTACTTTGCGGATCGAACGAACCTTGGAACAATTCGGTGGGACGATTGTGACGGTCAAAACCCGTGAACTTGTATTTCACCAACATTTTAGGCATCGGAAAGCGCACACATTCCTCAAAAGTAGCCACTTCCTTTTCGCCGCGTTCCGTAGTACGATACTCGTAAAAAAGACAATCGCTGCTTCGGCTGTAAATCAACTTGCCGGTCAATGCGTCAAAAACCTCAAACATCAAGGTTCCGTGACGTTCAGATTCCACCAAATGGGACACGGTACCCGTCCACTGATCACCCACATAATAATTCTCAATCTCGATTTTCTCGCTCTTGCTATTTCCAATGTGTTTGTAATCAATACGAACAGTCTTGTTTTCAAAATAATAATCAAAATTCTGAGCAAATAAGCCTATAGTCATCACCAATAGGGCAAAAGTAATAAATATTTTACGCATTTTATTGATTTTTAATAAGATAATTAATATTTTCATCTTTATAATAAACATCATCCCGATATTGAATACAACCATTATCCCCTACGAAACAAGTGTAATATTCAATATAAAGAGGCATTGGGTTTTCCAAGCGAACGGAAGTAGGACGTAATTTCCGATAAAAATGCTTTTTTTCGTCAGATAAATTCTCATAATATTTTTCTTCCCTTTCTTCCATATTTTTCAAGAACTCCTCTCCTTCTTCTGTCGTCGGCGGATTTCCCACGATAATGCCCAACTCTTCAATTTTCTGTTCATCAAATTCATTCATCTCGTAAAGAATCGCCGCCAAATCAAAAGGATTCTGCACTCTGACGCAACCGTGACTAAGGGCGCGTTTACGCTTTTTAAACGCAGACTTATTATTGGTGTCGTGTAAATAAACGGATTCGGTATTGGCGAAGTCAAACTTCACCAAACCCAGGGCATTGTACGTACCCGAAGACTGAATC
>JAKSMH010000119.1 GCA_024400715.1 Bacteroidales bacterium
ATAATATGCGTCACCGACTCGTTGGTAATGGTCATCACGCCATTAGAGGGCGGCGTGGCCATAGCGACCAATTCTATCGCATTGAGCAACTTACGTGCGTCTCCGCCGGAAATCCGCATCAAAGCCTCTTTTTCCTGAAAATGGATGGTGCAATTGAGATGCGTTTCCAAGTAATTTTTCGCGGAAAGAATAATCAGCTCCAAATTGGCCTGTGAGAGCGACTTCAGCGTATATACCTGACAGCGAGACAAGAGCGGGGATATGACCTCGAAGGACGGGTTTTCGGTTGTCGCGCCTATCAAAGTCACCACGCCGCGTTCGACGGCACCCAGCAAAGAATCCTGCTGCGACTTGCTAAAGCGATGAATTTCGTCGATAAATAAAATCGACTTCTTATCTGTTTTTTCCGCCTTGTCCAGAATCTCGCGGATATCCTTCACACCTGAACTGATGGCGCTCAGCATATAAAAATCAGCACCGGTGACTTCTGCGATAAGGAGTGCCAGGGTGGTTTTTCCCACGCCGGGAGGTCCCCACAGAATCATCGAGTAAATATTATCGTTTTCCAATGCCTGACGCAGCACGCCCCCCTGCCCCATCAGGTGTTCCTGACCGATGTAGGCATCCAGTGTCTTGGGCCGTAAAATTTCCGCCAAAGGTTGTTGCATAACGATAATTTTATTCTATGGGTGTATTTTGCACTTTATTTTTCTTCTTTAGTTTTGAAAACGAATTAATGCCGATGCGCAAAGAGAAAATGTGGGAATACAAAGCCACGGACACATCCCCGACATCGGTAAAAGCGTAATCAATTGCCACTATATCCTTGATATTGATACCGATACCCAAGTTAATCTGGCAAGTCACCTTTCGTTTATTATCGAAATCCGTTTCGCGTTGGAAATTGCCGATACCAGCACGGATGGCCACGATTTTCTTATAAGCGAACTCCATTCCGAAATGGGGATTGAACGTAAACACGTTGGTACTCAGGATATCGTCTCTACGACCGTCGAAAGTAAAGTCGGCATTAAAGGCAAAAGTGGCATTAAAGCCCTTGCCGAATTCGACATATTTCGCACCGCCAAGCACCAATTGAGGGACAGTCACTTCCAGTGAATTTTCGGGTATTTCATTACCCGTTTGGATAAAGACATCTTTCACCTGGTCAGAAAGTGTATAGTTCCAAGCGTTGAAGGTTCCAGTAGCATCTTGCAGGAAGGCCCCCACCTGCCATCCTTTGCGATTAAACTGAACACCCAGATCCAAGCCGAAGCCCCAGGCACCCGCGAACTTTCCAATTTTGCGGCGAATGATTTTTGCATTTCCACCCACCGAAAGTCCCTGTACTTTCTTGAAATTATAAGCATAACTCAATAAGAAGGCATTATCGGCGGAAGAAAAATAAGATATTTTATCATAATCTATATTTCCCTGATTATCAATCAATTCTGTTGTATTCATAATATTATCCACGCCAAAGCGGATATAGGAAAATGCCACGGTGGAAGTAGAATCGACCTTATAGGCGATGCCGGCATAGTCATATTTTGAGATGCCGGCGAAGTATTCGGCGTGCATGGCGGAGAGTTGGAGTTTTTGGGACATTCTTCCCAAGCCGGCGGGATTCCAATAGGCGGAAGTCACGTCGTCGGAAATGGCGACCATTGAATTGGCCATAGAGAGTCCGCGAGCACCGACGCCCAGGGACAGGAAGGCATTGCTATACTTGGCTGTTTGGGCGGACAAAGCCACCGACAGCAGACAACACAAGCCGAATAGAATGCCTTTTTTCATATTTATAAAGTATAAACTGCAAAGATACATTTTTTTTCTAAACCACGCATTAAAATACTGGCGCGGCAAAAAAAATTAACGAGATTAACCGTATGAGTCTTGTGAGGAGGTGCCGCTCACGCTGCGCTTGGAGCATATTAAATGGGATTATTACGAAGAAACGAAGAAACGAAGAAGACGAAGAAACCAAAAAGCGAAGAACTGAAAGGCGGGTAAAACAGATATTGTAGAGACGTGGTGCGCCGCGTCTCTAATGCCCCATCACCGGGGACTGCGTCCCTGCCTCCTATAGCGATGTCCTTCGGACATCACCCTTCATTTCTTAATTTCTTCGTTTTCTAAACATCATCCGCAACTCCCAAACTCAAAATCAGTATCCCAAAATCTTGAGCATAGACTTATAGCTCTGTTCCTTGGCGAACAACTTCGTACAAAGCTCGCCTTCTTCATCGCGATAAATGATGATGTGCTTGGGTGCGGGCAACATACAATGTTGGATTCCGCCATAACCGCCGATGGCTTCTTGGTAGGCACCCGTGTTAAACAAACCAATGTACTGAGGTTCACTTTCATAATAGTTGGATTCGGGGATTTTACCGTTTCCCTCGAAGTTAACCTCCACGTTTTGGTGAATCTTAGGCAGGAAAACCGCATTCAAATGAGCTTCCGAATTGTAATAATCGTGACTGTCGCAGGTCAATCCGCCCAAGAAAACACGCTCATACTCCCTATCCCAATTGTTGACAGCCAGTATGATAAACTGCTGGTTGATAGCCCAGGTATCTGGCAATGTAGTCATAAATGAACTGTCAATCATATTCCACAACTCACGGTCATTCTGACGTTTTTGCTGCAAGATGGAAAAGAGGACCGCACTTGCTTCGCCAACGGTATAAGAACCGAATTCGGTAAATATGTCGGGCTCGCGAACACCTTCGCGATCACAAATCTGCTTAATCTGCGAAACGATTTCTTCCGCCATATAAGCATAATCGTATTCAAATCCAAGAGAATTTTTAATGGGGAAACCGCCACCGATATTCAAGGAATCCAATTCAGGACAACGTTTTTTCAACTCGCAATACAGCGTAACACACTTGGTCAATTCATTCCAATAATAAGCCGTATCTTGGATTCCGGTATTGATAAAGAAGTGCAACATTTTGAGTTGGAACTTCGGATTCGATTTGATCTTATTCTCATAAAAAGGAATAATGTCATTATATCTGATTCCCAAACGCGAAGTATAAAACTCGAAACGAGGTTCTTCTTCCGCAGCAATTCTGATGCCGATTTTGCATTTGGAATTGATTTTTTCATCTAATAAATCAAATTCGTGCTTACTATCCATCACCGGGATGATGTTGGTAAATCCCTTATCCAACATCATTGAAATGTTATCGATATATTGGATTTTCTTAAATCCATTACATATAATATAATTGTCTTTCTGGAACTGACCCATATCGTTCAAGGTCTCAATCAGATTCAAATCGAAGGCAGAAGAAGTCTCCAGATGGACATCGTTTTTAAGCACTTCGGACAAGACAAATTCAAAATGAGAGCTTTTCGTACAATAACAATAATGGTAATCGCCTTGGTAATCCGACTTGGCAATAGCCACATTGAACCAACGTCGAGTTCGCTGGATATTTTGAGAAATTTTCGGCAAATAGGTAATTTTCAGCGGTGTTCCGTACTGCTTGATAATATCCATTAAGGGAACATCATTGAAAATCAATTCGTTGTTTTCCACTTGAAATTCCTCTTGCGGGAACTCATAGGTTTGCTGAATCAAATCAATATACTTCTTTCTCATTTTTTATTGTGGATTTAATTATTTCGCGGCAAAAATACAAAATAAATCAATCGGATTGCATCTTTCAAGACAATCCAACTCACTCGGATTGCATTTTTTAATACAATTTAAGAAATACGAAGACACGCACCGCGTCTCAACAATCCGACCACGAGGAATTTCGACAACCACCCCGGCCTGCGGCCACCAAACTGATTGCCAGCTTTCGACAACCACCCCGGCCTGCGGCCACCCCTCCTTGCAAGCAAGGAGGGGAATTATAAGCATAGTTGCGACCTTCACATCTCAACCCTCAACCCTCAACCCTCAACCCTATACCCTACCCAGCGGCAGCGATTGCAGCGGGCACGAAGCGTGGGCGGCTGCTTACGGCCGTGGGCGGCAAAAGGCGACCGGAGGAAGCCGCTTTGCCGCCCTTACGGGCGTGACAGCCGCCAAGCGGAGTAAAGCGGAAAGCGTGACGGCGAGCGTCAGCGAGCCGGGCGGCCCTAAAATCAACAAAAAATATTTGGTCTAAATTTGGTTCAGCCAATGCAAGGCCGCCTTTATCGTCGGAACATTGTGAATGGTCAACAACGCCTTTTGATTGTGTTCCTGGATTTGCACCTTCGGATGGTTCTTCTGCATAAAGGCCAATACGCGCGTGAAGGTGTCGGACTCGTAAAACGGGGAATTCATTCCCGGACTGAAGAATCCCGTCAATTTGTTATTCTTGAGGGAGAGTTTTTCCATATAGAGTTCAGCCCCCTTGCGGCGCAGCGGAATAGTCTGAAGCAACTCGTACGCCTCGTCGGGAAGCGGTCCGAACATATCCACCAGCTTCTTTTTAAAGGCATCCAGTTCCTCATCGGTTTTCAAACTTTGCAATTCCTTGTATAGACTCATGCGCTCGCTCACGCTACCCACATAATCAGTGGGCAACATTGCACGGACATCGGTTTCCAATAGGCACTCACGCAATAGCAGTGCTGAATTGTCGGCCATTTCGAAAGTGGGATGGTCCACATCCTGCAGTTCCAAAATGGCTTCGTTCAAAATCTTCTGGTACATTTCGTAACCGATTTCGCTGATAAACCCGCTTTGGTCGGCACCCAAGATGTCGCCAGCGCCACGGATGTCCAAATCCCGCATGGCGATTTGCAAGCCGCTACCAATTTCGGAAAAGTCCTCAATGGCCTGTAAACGCTTGCGGGCCTGCTCGTTCAGTTCCTCGAACGAACGCACCATCAAATAGCAGAAGGCCTTTTTGTTGTTACGCCCTACCCTTCCCCGAAGTTGGTGCAAAACATTCAGCGCAAAATTCTGCGCGTCATTGATAATCATTGTATTGGCATTGGTCACATCCAGTCCCGACTCAACAATCGTGGTAGAAACCAACACGTCGTAATCACCCGCGATGAACTTCAGCATAATCTTTTCCAGCTCGTCACCGTCCATTTGGCCGTGCCCCACCGCCACACGGGCATCTGGCACCAAACGCTGCACCAAGCCAGCCATTTCGTAGATATTCTGCATTTTGTTATGTACGAAAAACACCTGTCCGCCACGACTGACTTCGTGAGAACTGGCATCTCTAATCAACTCTTCATCAAA